>CAZAMD010000032.1:0-4250 GCA_964486485.1 uncultured Roseburia sp.
CTTTGATCGCGCCATGCGCAGCTGATCCTGTTTTTTGAATTTTGGGCATGAAAACGGGAACCCTCTGACAGGTTCCCAAAACAGCGCTATGTTGTTGTTTTTATTTTACCAAAGCAACCGTTTCTCTTGCGATGGCAAGCTCTTCGTTCGTTGGAATGACGCAGACCTTCACTCTGGAATCCCCGGTGGAGATGAGGCGCTCCTCTCCGCGCACTTTATTTGCCTCCTGATCCACGGTGATGCCTAAGTACCCTAAATATGCCAGAATCTTTCCTCTCACCAGCTCTGTATTCTCACCGATGCCGGCTGTAAAGGCAATCGCGTCCACGCCGTTCATGGCTGCCGCATAGGAGCCGATGTATTTTGCCACACGGTAGGAGAATACCTCAATGGCATTGATCGCCAATTCATTCCCCTCGCTGCAGGCAGCTTCCAGATCGCGGAAGTCGCTGGATAACCGGGACAGACCCTGGACGCCGGATTTTTTGTTTAACACGTCCATGACGCCTTCGATATCAAGGTTTTCTTTCTTCGCGATAAATTCCATGATAGCCGGATCAATGTCGCCGCAGCGCGTTCCCATGACAAGCCCCTCTAACGGGGTAAGGCCCATAGAGGTGTCTACGCATTTCCCGTCCAAAACGGCGCTCACGGACGCCCCGTTTCCTAAGTGGGCGACGATGATCTTAGAGTGGCTTAAGTCCATTCCCAAAAACTCCGCGGTGCGTTTTGAAACGAAGCTGTGGCTGGTTCCGTGGAAGCCGTATCTCCTCACCTTGTATTTCTCATAATATTCATAGGGCAGGCCGTAGAGATACGCTCTCTTTGGCATCGTCTGATGGAACGCCGTATCAAATACGCCGACCATCGGCACGTCCGGCATCAGCTCTCTGCAGGCGCCGATTCCGATCAGGTTTGCCGGATTATGAAGCGGCGCTAAATCGTTGCACTCTTCAATGGTCTTTAAAGCCTCCGGCGTAAGTACGATGGATGAGGCAAATTTCTCTCCGCCGTGCACGACGCGGTGGCCAACGGCGTCAATCTCAGACAAGCTTTTGAGCGCTCCGGTCTTTTCGTTCACCAGCGCGTCAAGCACCATCTGAATCGCCTGCTTGTGGGTGGGCATTTCCGCTTCCGTGATCTCTTTGTCAAGACCCGCCTTCTGATATACCAGTCTTCCGTCGATACCGATCCTCTCGCAGAGTCCCTTTGCCAATACCTCCTCGCTCTCAGAGTCAATGAGCTGGTACTTCAGTGATGAGCTTCCGCAGTTAATTACTAATACGTTCATAGTTTCCTCCATTCTCCTGTACAGTATTTATTTTTAGTATACGCCAGTCATTTCCAGGAAACAAGCTACTTTTTTCCAAATTTTTTGTATAAAATCAAAAACAGCCTGTTAGATTTTTAACGTTAGGTTTTTAACAAAAAAAGTTCCTGCCGCAGGGCTTATCATGCTATAATGTCTTACATATGATCATCTCTTACCTATTCCGCTCCCCGTCACCGGCGTGAAGGATCACATATCCCCACAGGAAGCGGATCCCTATGGAGGCAAAGCATGAAAACCATCGGAATTATCGCGGAATACAATCCTTTTCACAACGGCCACGCTTACCAGATCGCAAGGGTGCGCGAACTTGCCGGCGCGGACTATGTGGCGGCGGCAATGAGCGGCGACTTTATCCAGCGCGGCGGGCCCGCCATGATTGATAAATATGCCAGAACCGACATGGCGCTGCGCGGCGGCGCGGATCTTGTGCTGGAGCTTCCCACGCTCTGGGCCTGTTCTTCCGCCGAGCGTTTTGCGATGGCAGGAGTGACCCTGTTTGAAAAAATGGGCTGTGTGGACGGCATCTGCTTCGGGGCGGAAACGGAGGATCTATCCCTGCTCTCTTTTCTGGCGGACATTCTGGCGGAGGAGCCGCAGGCTTACCGGGAAGCGCTTTCCTGCTATATCAAAAGCGGAATGAATTTCCCTTCCGCGCGCGCGAAGGCGTTAGCGCAGTTTTTTCAAAGTTCCCCAAAGCCGCTCCAGACTACGGAGGAGACGCTTGCCTCCCTCCTTCGCGCTCCGAACAATATTCTTGCCATAGAATATCTAAAGGCGCTGAAGCGGCGGCGCTCCCCCATGAAGCCCATTCTGATCAAGCGCCGGGGCGCGGGCTATCATGACGCGCTGTCTATGGATCGCACGCAATCTGCCGCCGCGTTCGCCTCCGCCGCCGGAATCCGCGCCCTGCTGCTGAAATCCCCGGCGGGCGCCCCTCTGCCGCTGCCTTTAGAATCCGCCATGGCGGACTGCTCGCTCTCTGTTTTAAAGGATTACCTTTCTAAGGATCCCCCGCTGACTGCCGATGATTTTTCAGCCGTCTTAGGCTACCGGCTCTTATCCTCTGACAAAAGGGCGCTGGAAGAGGTGTACGATATGACCGCGGAAATGGCAAACCGTCTCTATAAAAACAGACACCGGTTTCATTCTTTTTCCCAGTTCTGCGCCCGGAATAAGCGGTCAGACATCACCTACAGCCGCATGAGCCGCGCCCTGCTGCATTTGATATTAAACATTACAAAGGAGCTCTATGACAGGGGAAAAGCCTTGGACTACATTCCTTATCTGCGTATGTTGGGCTTTCGCAAGGACAGCTCTCCTCTGCTCTCCGCCATGAAAAAGACTGCTGCCGTTCCTGTCATTTCCAAGCTGGCGGACGCCTCTGACTTTCTGTCCGCCGGGGCGGGGGCTCTTTTGGAGAAGGATATTTTCGCGGCTGACCTTTACGAGCAGATAAAAACAGGAAAAACCCGAACGGATTTTTCCCGCAGTGAATATCAGAAACCTATGGTTGTTCTTCCCATCAATGATGGAACAGACGGATTCCGGTAAATGCCATTACCATGTTGTATTTATCGCAGGTTTCAATGACATGGTCGTCCCTGATGGATCCTCCCGGCTGCGCCACATAGCACACTCCGCTCCTGCGGGCGCGCTCAATGTTGTCGCCGAAGGGGAAGAACGCGTCGGAGCCAAGGGACACTCCCGTATTTTTATCCAGCCACGCGCGTTTTTCCTCCCGGGTAAAAACCGCCGGCCGCTCTGTAAAGATCTCCTGCCACGCGCCCTCCGCCAGTACGTCCATGTAGTCCTCACCGATATAAAGGTCGATCGCGTTGTCGCGGTCCGCGCGCTTGATATCCGGCTGAAACGGCAGATTCAATACCCGGGGAGCCTGGCGCAGCCACCAGTTGTCCGCCTTTGAGCCAGCCAGCCTGGTACAGTGGATGCGGGACTGCTGTCCCGCCCCGATCCCGATCGCCTGTCCGCCTTTGACGTAGCAGACGGAATTGGACTGGGTGTATTTTAAGGTAATCATTGCGATGGTCAGATCCATCCTAGCGGACTCTGGAAGCTCCTTGTTCTCTGTCACCAGATGATCAAAAAAATGCCCGTCGATGATGAGGTCGTTTCTGCCCTGCTCAAAGGTGACGCCAAACACTTCCTTGCGCTCAATCGCAGCCGGAACATAGGACGGATCCATCTCAATGACATTGTAGCTTCCCTTTTTCTTTGATTTTAAAATTTCCAGCGCTTCCTCCGTATATCCCGGAGCGATCACGCCGTCGGAAACTTCCCTTTTGATGACCAGGGCGGTTTCTTTATCGCAGACATCCGAGAGGGCGATAAAATCTCCGAAGGAGGACATCCTGTCCGCTCCTCTTGCGCGGATATAGGCGTTGGCAAGGGGTGTAAACTCCACATTCATATCCTCTACCCAATAAATCTTACGCTCCACCTCGCTTAAGGGCAGTCCCACCGCCGCGCCCGCCGGAGAGACATGCTTAAAGGAGGCTGCCGCCGGAAGCCCTGTCGCTTTCTTTAACTCGCTTACCAGCTGCCATCCGTTGAACGCGTCTAAAAAATTGATATAACCCGGCGTCCCGCTCCATACTTTTATCGGCAGCTCGCCGTTTTCCATATAAATGCGGGATGGTTTCTGATTTGGGTTGCAGCCGTATTTTAATTCTAATTCTTTCATGGTTCCTCTCATTCTGCCGCCGTCAGACGGACTTTTCATAAGATTGAAAATTTCAATTTTCAATCTTGGTTCCTCTCTATGATCCAGATTACATTTCTCCTGTAACTGTTTTTTGTTTCTTCACTGTTTTTGCTTCTTCGCAATCGCTTCTTCCGCGTCCGAAAGCCTCTCGCTGTCACGCGTTTTTATTTACGATTCTTGTCTCATACTCCCCTG
>CAZAMD010000032.1:4350-13461 GCA_964486485.1 uncultured Roseburia sp.
AAAGCCTCTCGCTGTCACGCGTTTTTATTTACGATTCTTGTCTCATACTCCCCTGTCTCAATCTCTATGTAGCGGACAAAGAGGGAAACTTTGTTTTCTTCGTTTAGATTTTCCCACACGAGGCTCGTAAAGCTGTCAATATCCCCGTCAAGACCCACCAATTTCGGCTCTCCCTCAAAGCTCGGCAGGGGATTGCCGTCGCCCATGTAGGTGTGGATGAAATGCGCCTCGCCCCGCACCGGATTCTCATAAGCAAAGGTATAACGGGCGCAGGATGCGGGATTGCCGCTGCTGGTCTTTAAAATGGACATGGCATAATTGAATATCCCGCTTTCAATGTGGAGGATGCCGGAAATCCTCGGCGTATAGTTTGGCGCGTCCGGCTCGAACGTCCTGGTGCGCAGCGCCTGCTCAAAGGTCTGCTGCTTGTCCATCAATTCATATATGGTATCTGTCTGGTCGCCGTTCGTCACAATGGTCTTATTGCCAAGTACGCGAACGGGCGCATAGATGATCAGGCTTGGGTCGGTCAGCTTCGACGGGTCGAACGCCTGGGTGCGGATGCCCTCCCCGTCCCCTACAAACACACGGTTCCTGCTGTTCTCACTTCTTCCCATAATAAAATAAGCGGCAACCGCATGCTTTCCATCCGCCGATCTGCCGATCACAATCCCCCTGCCGGGATAGCTGTTTCCGGCAAGCTCCTCTTTCAATGACATCATTTCCATGCTCCTCCTTTCGTGCGCAACGTCCCTCTTCCTCTCCGCGCCGCCGCCAGAGAGGCTGCGCGTTTCGCTGTGTAATCGCTTTCCCTCTCATCTTATCATGTTGCTTTTCTTTTTACAATACGTCCCTCTGAAGTGTCACGGATTTTAATTTTTAAAGCTGTGGATCGGCGCGGGTATCCTGCCCTTTCGATGGATAAAAGCCTCACAGGAATACGGATTCACCGGCATAACCGGCGCGTACCCGAACAGGCCGCCAAACTCCACCGTATCGCCCACGCCTTTTCCGATTACCGGTATCAGACGCGCCGCCGTGGTCTTCTGATTCACCATGCCGAGCGCCATCTCGTCTGCGATTATGCCGGAAATGGTGGATGCCGTCGTATCTCCCGGAATGGCGATCATATCAAGCCCCACGGAGCATACGCACGTCATGGCCTCTAATTTTTCTAAGGTGATGGCTCCTGCCTGCACGGCGTCGATCATTCCCTGATCCTCACTGACGGGGATAAAAGCTCCGCTTAAGCCTCCCACATAGGAGGACGCCATGACGCCGCCCTTTTTCACCTGGTCGTTTAACAGGGCAAGAGCCGCCGTAGTCCCAGGCGCTCCGGCATATTCCAGACCGATCTCACGGAGGATATCCGCCACGCTGTCGCCCACTGCCGGAGTGGGAGCTAAGGATAAGTCAATGATCCCAAAGGGAATCCCTAATCGCTTTGAGGCTTCCTGTGCTACGAGCTGTCCGACTCTCGTCACTTTAAAGGCGGTTCTTTTGATCGTCTCACAGAGTACCTCAAAGCTTTCTCCCCGCACTTTTTCCAAGGCGGTCTTTACCACCCCGGGTCCGCTGACGCCCACGTTGATCACGGCGTCCGCCTCGGTGACTCCGTGAAACGCGCCCGCCATAAACGGATTATCGTCCGGCGCGTTGCAGAATACCACCAGCTTCATGCAGTCTACGGAATCTCTGTCCTTCGAATTTTCCGCGACCCGCAGCAGAATTTCTCCCATCAGCCGGACGGCATCCATATTGATGCCCGTTTTCGTGGAAGCGAGATTGACGGAGCTGCACACCCTCTTTGTGCGGCACAATGCGATCGGGATCGATCGGATCAGCATCTCATCCGCCTTTGTCATGCCCTTTGACACCAGCGCCGAATAACCGCCGATGAGATTCGCCCCGACAGCTTCCGCCGCCCGGTCGAGCGTATCCGCGATCGCGGCAAAATCCTCCGGACTCTTACATGCCGCTCCCCCAACTAAGGCAATGGGCGTTACCGCGATCCGCTTATTTACAATGGGAATGCCATATTCCGCCTCAATCTCTCCGGCAACCCGCTCTAAATCCTTCGCCACAGAAGTAATCCTTCGGTAAATCTTTTCGTTGAGCTTTTCTAAGTCATTGTCAATACATTCTAAGAGACTGACGCCGATGGTAATGGTGCGGACGTCCAGATTCTCATGCTCCACCATATTATTCGTCTCATTGACTTCAAAAATATTAATCATAAACCGATTCCTCTCTAAATACGGTGCATTTTCTCAAAAATTTCTTCTTTCTGGCATTTGATGACCACTCCGATTTCTTCCCCGATGACGTTTAAATCCTTTTGGCACTCCACAAAGGATTTCTTTGCATGGTTCATATCTACGATCATCATCATATTGAAATAACCGGAAACGATCGTCTGTGAAATATCAAGCACATTGATGCCATGGTCGGAAAGATAGGTGCAGACCTTCGCAATGATCCCCACTGTGTCTTTTCCCACTACCGTAATAATCGTCTTATCTGATTTCTGTTCCATAACCTCATCCTCCATTCCGAAGCGGCACAAATTGCCTCCATTCCGAAGCGCCCTAAAAAACCAGCCTGGGCGTCGGCTCTTCCCTTTTTGCCACATACATAGGAAAATCGTCTCCCTTATACGGGTTATCTCCCAGCGTGACCTCTAACCTTACTGTCTCGTAGGCAAGCGCCGGATAATTGTTTTCTTTGCTTAAGTGCCCGAGCATCACTCCCTGAAACCCATCGTGCAGCACGCTTCCCAAAAGCCTGCCGGAAAGCTCGTTGGACAGATGGCCCCGCTCTCCTAAGATGCGCTTCTTCAGCGGATAGGGGTAACTCCCTGCCTGGAGCATATGCACGTCATGGTTCGCCTCTAACAGCAGCACATCCAAATGTTTTATCTTCTCAATGATATGCGCGTCATAGGTGCCTAAATCCGTGACAACCGCCACGGACTTTTCTCCCTTTCTGATCTTGTATGCCACAGGCTCCGCCGCATCGTGGGAGATTGCGATAGGCTCTATGTGCAGCTCTCCCACCATAAATTCCACCCCCGGGGTGATCTCGCGGAACAGCTCCGTGCCTATGGCACCCACGGACCGCGTATGTAAGATGGCATGTATCGTGCCTGCCGTGGCATAGATCGGAATGCCGTAACGCCTGGCAAGCACTCCGACCCCCGCAATATGGTCCACATGCTCATGGGTCACTAAAATCCCCCGCATTTCCTCCGTCTTTAAATCAAAATAATTTAATCCTGCCTCTATCCGCTTTCCGCTGATTCCGGCGTCGATCAGGATATGGCAATCCTCCGTGCCAACGCAAATGCAATTTCCGCTGCTTCCGCTGGCAATACTGCATAATTCCATCATATCAGTTCTCTCTCCATCTGAGTTCTATCACATCTCCCGCCTTTAATTCCGCGGTGTACTGCGCTTTTTCCCCATTCAGATTCGTAATAATGTCCCTCCCCCCGGACTCTTTTAGGTCAAAGGGATAGAAATCAAAAATATCCACAAAAATATACCGCTGCTTTCCGGTGAGGCTTACCGGCTGCCCGTTGATGTAGACCAAGATGCCGGGCGTCCCCGAATCCTGTTCTAAGGGCGGGGAAACGGCATCGGCGGCGCTTTTGCTTTCTTTTTCCTGCCCTGCTGGGTCCGGTTCCCGCTCCTGCCCTGCCAGCTCTCCCTCTTCTTTGGAATCCCCGGCGGCGCTCCCCCCGTCCCCGGAGAGTTCCTCCTCCGGCAGCTGTGGCTGCGTCTGTGGCAGATGGGCAGAAGACTTATAAGAGATCACGGTCCATTCAATGGTAAAGTTCTCATAGATCAGCGTGTCAAAGTCCGCCTCACGGTTGTTGACTAAAATCAGATGCTCCCTGCTGACTTCCACATCCATAAAGCGGGCCAGCTGTCCGACGGTGTAAAAGCTTCTCGTCTCGATCCGATCCCCCTCCTGGATCTCATAAGAGGGCAGCTCTAAGCTCCCATTGACCTCTAAGAGCTTCGGACAGCGGATAATGCTTCCATTGACTGCAAATGCCACCGTATCGGCACTGTATTCCTCTAACTGCTCTAACGTGCAGGACGCCGCCTTTCCCACGGTGGACGGCTCGATCACAATGTCGCAGTTTAATTCCAGGGGAGCGTTGATATTGGCCGTCCTGCCGTTCATATATACGGCGGCAGACTCTCCCGGATCCCCGCGTATGATCCGCTTTGCGCCGTTTACAAAAAACGTCAGCTCCCTTCCCCGCTTTGGAAACAGGTCCTCGTTGGGAAAGCCAGCCTGCAGCGCGGCATCCACAATGGTGAGCCGGTTGTTGTTGTAGAGCTTTAACCGCTCCCCGTTAAACCGCACCATAAGGAAGCCGTTCCGCTGCTCATAATAATTGAGGCAGATGCCGATAGGAGTCACCAGCAGGGGATCTTTTACGATCTCTTTCTGTTCAAAAACCACTTCCCGCAGCACCTCTTCTCCCCGCAGGGCAACCCGCTCCTGCGGCAGGGCCAGCTTATCCGCCAGCATCTGCGTATAGCCGTGGATCTTTCCTCCGCCGCCTACCACAAAAACGGCGCTGACCGTCTGCTCGCCGTTTAGCTCCTTGATCTTTGCCGCCACCTCGGTCGTCATCTTATCGACCATGGGAAAGAGCAGTTCCCAGATTTCCTTTGACGTGACGGTGTGCTCTATGAGCATGATATCTTTATAGGTAATCTCATCAGAGACTCCGCTCTGCTGCTTGATATCTTCCGCCGTCTGAAAATCTACGAGATAGCGCTGCACGATCAATTCCGTCAGCTCATCCCCGGCAAGGGGAATCATGCCGTAGGCAATGATGCCCCCGTCCCTGGTGATGGAAATATCCGAAGTGCCCGCACCGATATCCACCAGCGCGATATTCAAAAGACGGTAGTTTTCAGGGATCGCCACGTTGATGGCGGCAATCGGCTCCAGGGTCAGATTTGCCACGGTCAGTCCCGCCTGGCCGACCGCCGCGTAGAGTCCGTCCACGACGTCTTCCGGCAGAAAGGTCACGATGAGATCCTCCGAGATCCGGTCCGCTTTGTGGGACAGAAGACTCGAAAATGGCTCGTCATTCAAAAAATATTTCATAACGGAATATCCCACGCAGTAAAACGCATACTGCGTGTCGTTCCTTTCCTGCAGGAGATTCTGCGCCTTTTCTATCCCCAGCAGATCCAGGGTATGGACATCTTCTCCCGTCACGACCGTTTCCTCTGGAAATTCCATGACGACCGTTGTGGTGACGGTTTTTAGCACGCGTCCGGCGGCCGCAATGCAGACTTCCGTCAAAGGCTTTTCTATCTGTTTTTCTAAGCTCTCTTTTATCTTCCTGATGGTGTTCCCCACGCGGACGATATCATGGATCTGTCCGTCCAGCATGGCTCTCGTTTCATGCTCCAGCGTCTGCTGCGCCACCACGACAAACGTCTTATCTTTCCGGTATCCCACAGTGCCGACTACATTCCTCGTTCCGATATCAAGGCCGAATACCAAAGCATCTTCCATTCCTACTGTATCACTCATTTGCGGTCACCCCTACTCACTTTCCCGGTTCTTACACGCGCTCTCTATCTGAGCGAACGTTTCCTCCACCGTGCCGTTATTGTCGATTACCACGCTGCAATGGCTGCGGTATGTCTCTTCCTTTAGCTGACTGGAAAAGATCCGGCGCACCTTTTCCTCTGAATATCCCCTGGCGGCCATCAGCCGCTGTTTCCGGACCTCCTCTCTGGCATAAATATACCAGAGTTCGTCGCAGATTTCATCATAATGATCCTCGATCAGCAAAGCCGCCTCTAAAAAGAGAAATTGCAAGCCTCCCCGCTCCCGCTCCGCCTGCGCCTCTGATTTTACATAATCTTTCACCGCCGGATGGACGATGGCGTTTAGCCGCTTTCGTTTTTCTTCCTCTGAAAAAATAAGCGCCGCCAGCTTTCCCCTGTCAAATCCGCCCTCCGGCAGAAAGATATCCTCGGACGCGAATTGCGCCCGAATCCTCTCATAGCAGTCCGTCCCGGGCGCCATCAGCTCATGGGCAATCTCATCTGCCAGCATCACGCGGGTGCGCGGCTGTTTTCTTAAGTGAGCCAGCACGGCCGATTTTCCCGCGCCGACTCCGCCTGTAATTCCAATGAATCTCATTCGTCCCCCATTCCTTACTGTCTCCTTCGTTTACAGTCACATCGCTCTACTTCGCCTCGTACCAGTTGCTTCCCTCATGGGTGTCAACCTCTAACGCCACGTCGAGCTTTGCCGCGAGGCGCATCTCCTCCTCTAAGAGATTCCTCACCTGTTCTTTTTCCTCCGCCGCTGTTTCCACTAACAGCTCGTCATGAACCGTTAAAATCAGGCGGGATCTCAATCCCTCTTTTAGCAGCCTGTCATGCACGCGTATCATAGCGATTTTGATGATATCCGCCGCCGTTCCCTGAATGGGGGAATTCATGGCAATACGCTCTCCAAAGGAACGCTGCATGAAATTACTGCTGGATAGCTCCGGCACCGGACGCCTTCTGCCAAACATCGTGGTAACATACCCTTTCTCCTTTGCTTCTTCCACCAATCCATCCAGAAAGCTCTTGATCTTAGGATACGTCTCAAAATATCTTTCAATGTATTCCGCCGCCTCTTTTTTGCTGATGCTTAAATCCTGGCTTAACCCAAAGGAGCTGATGCCGTAGACGATGCCAAAGTTGACCGCCTTGGCATTTCTCCGCTGCAGATCCGTCACCTCGTCAAAGGGGATATGGAACACCTGCGAAGCCGTGATCCGGTGGATGTCCTGCGCCTTTCGGTACGCCTCTATCAGCTTTTCATCTCCCGACATATGGGCGAGTACCCGCAGCTCGATCTGGGAATAGTCGGAATCCAGAAAGACAAATCCCTCCTTTGGCAGGAACGCTTTTCGGATCAGCCTGCCTAACTCAATCCGCATGGGGATGTTCTGCAGATTGGGATCCGTACTGCTTAATCTTCCGGTGGCCGTGATGGTCTGATGGAAAGAGGTGTGGATCCTTCCGTCCTCTCTGATGTAGCTGACCAATCCGTCCGCATAGGTGGATTTCAGCTTCGTCAGCTGGCGGTACTCTAAGATATCCGCCACAATGGGGTAATCCGGCGCTAAACGTTCTAAGACGTCCGCCGCCGTAGAGTAGCCGGTCTTTGTCTTTTTGCCGTAGGGCATCTTTAATTTTTCAAACAGAATGACCCCCAGCTGTTTGGGAGAGTTAATGTTAAACGCCTCTCCCGCCGCCTCATAAATCTGCTGTTCCAGCTCCGCGATGCGCACCGCGAGCTTATCTCCGTATTCCTTCAGCGCTTCCCCGCAGGTGAGGATCCCCTCTTTTTCCATATCCGCAAGCGTAAAGATTAAGGGCATCTCCACGTCCCGGAAGAGACTCTCCATGCCAGTCTCTTTTAATTCCTGTAAAATGGGCGCCCGCGAGGCAAACGCCACATATGCCATGTAGCAGACGCAGGTGAGAAAATCCGCTTCCCGCTCCTTGAACGCCTGCTCTAAGGATGTCTTTCCCAATAAATCCGCCCGGGACGGTATCATCAGATCCAGGTAATCTTTCGCGAGATCCTCATAGGGATAGTCATTTTTGAGAGGGTTCAGTAAATAAGCCCCGATGGTGCTGTCAAAGAGATTTTCGAGGGAGAGGGAGCCTCTGCTCTTTTTTTCCAGCAGTCCCAGCGGCGCGATCTGAGGCTTGAGATCGAGCGTCGCGTAGGACGCTCCCCCGCTCTCCGCAAACAGGGACAGCAGTTCTTCCGCCGCCATTTCCCCGCCCGCTTTGAGAAAGCAGGTTTCTTCCTCGCCAAGCGACACCGCCAGCCCCAGGATATCCGTTTCCTGATCGCCGGGAACCACGAGAAATCCGCAGTCTCTCCCCCGTATCCGCTCCAGAAAGCGTACTGCCTCTTTTTTTGAAGTGATCATGCGGAAATGCTCCTGCGCCTGATTTTTGGGGGCTTTTACCTCAAAACGGCTTAACATATTTTTAAATTCTAATTTTTTGCAGAGCAGATAGGCATCCTCGGTATAGAGGGAATCTATTCCATGAAGCTTCGCTCCCTCTAAGTCGTAGTCGATATCCGCGTCAATCTCGATGGTGGCAAGAACCTTGCTCATCTTTGCCAGATCGTAATGCTCTTTTAAATTTCCGCTCGCACGGGGCGGTTTTATCTCGTCCGCGTGGGCATAGGCGTTTTCGATGCTGCCGTATTTCGCGATGATGGCGGTGGCGGTCTTCTCTCCGATGCCAGGGACGCCGGGAATATTGTCGGAGGCATCCCCCATCAGCGCCTTGACATCGATAAATTCTTTTGGCGTCACCTGGTATTTTTCCACTACCTCTTTGGCATTGTAATCCTCAATCTCCGTCCCTGTCCGTTTCGTCTTTGGAATACGGATTTTGATTTTGTCGGTGGCAAGCTGCAAAAGATCCCTGTCGCCGGAAACGATGGAAACGGTCAGTCCCTTTTCCTCGCCCCGCTTCGCTAGCGTCCCGAGAATATCGTCCGCCTCGTAGCCGCCCTTTTCCACGATCGTAATCCCCATCGCCCTTAACATTTCCTTCATCACGGGAACCTGCTGGCGCAGTTCATCCGCCATGGGTTTCCTCGTTCCTTTATATCCGGCATACATTTCATGGCGGAACGTAGGCTGCGACACATCAAAGGCAACGGTCAGATAATCCGGCTGTTCTTCCTCTAAAATCTTAAACATGATGTTCAAAAACCCATACACCGCATTGGTATGCAGCCCGTCGGAATTGGTCAGATCCGGAATCCCGAAAAACGCGCGGTTCAATATACTGTGTCCGTCAATCAACACCAGCTTTTCGCTCATATCTGCCTCCTAACTCTTGCTTTTTCCACAGGGCTAAATGGCTCTCGTGTAGTATTCCAGCCATTCCCGCTCCCTGTCTGTCAGATAGGGGGAAAGCGTCTCGTATACCATTTTGTGGTAGTCGTTGAGCCACTTCTTTTCCCTGTCCGTCATCTCCTCCGGAGCGATGGCGTCTAAATCGATCGGCGCATAAGTGATGTTCTCAAAGTACA
>CAZAMD010000032.1:13561-16457 GCA_964486485.1 uncultured Roseburia sp.
CCGATATTGGTTTTCAGCCAGTACATAAATTTGGTAAACGCAACGCCGTCCTTGATGTGCGCCTCCCTTGTGTTGTCCACTTCCGTTTGATTTTTGACCGCTTTCATCAGCTCCGTGGGGTTTGGTTTGTCCAAAACCTTCGTACCTGGCTTCAGGCTGTTTCTGATCCGGTAGTTGACGGAAGCCTCATCCATCATGACTACGGCATCCTCCGGTATCTCCCGCACATAGGCATAAATCTCTTCATAGGGCCTTGTGGCGATCTGGTTTTCCTCTAAGTAGGCGCGGATTTCCGGCGTCACGATTTCTTCCTGCAAGAACCAAAGGCATTCTTTCCCGGTCAATGCCAGATAGGATAAGGCCACCGGGACACAGGCAATGTCGCCGCCTCGGATATTTAAAAGCCACGCGATATCATAAAGGGAGGTCAGAATGTGGACGTCCGCCCCCTCTTTTCCCATCGCCGCGCGCACATCCGCGATTTTGGTCTTAGCGCTTTTTCCGGTATATGTTTCTTCCAGCAGAAAGAGAGGCTCTTTGGATAAAGGCGGCCTGTCCCGCCAGATAAGGTCAATCAAATCCTCATCCACACGCAAAGACGCGCCCTTGCCCGCGGCGATCCCGTTTAATTTCTTCCCCCATGCGCTGTTTACCACACGGCCGTCAAATCCCAGACAGCCTCCCTTGGGCAGCTGCTTTTCAATGAGCTCGTCTAATCTGGGAACTCCCTCCTCCCCCATACGGTAGAGGGTGATGCCGCTGCCCTTTAGCTGCTTTTCCGCCTGCACAAAATAGCGGCCGTCCGTCATAAGCCCCGCTTCCGTCATGGTGATCACCGCCGTCCCCGCGGAACCGGTAAATCCCGTAATGAATGTCCTCGCCTTAAAATATTCCCCCACATATTCCGATTCATGGAAATCAGCGGTGGGCACAATATAGACATCAATGCCGCGCTTTTCCATTTCTCCGCGCAGCGCTTTCAGCCGTTCTTGTATCATGGTTTCTCCCATTCTGCCGCCGTCAGGCGGTCTTTTCATTGCCTCTTTTACCATATATTTTTTTCGCCGGACCTATGCATCCGCGTACTCAAAAAACTTCGTATCCAGCTCCGGGTAGGAGCGTTTCAGGGAAATCGGCCTTCCGGAACGGCTTAAAAAGCAATGAGAGCTTTTTCCCGTGGTGCGCAGTTCCCCCGTCTCTTTGTCTGTCATGCGGTATTCCACTTCCAGCCGGATGCCGTCATATTTGATGATCTTTGGCTCTATCACGACGACCTCGTCAAAATGCACCATGCTGTGATATTCACAGGAAACCGACAATACCGGGCTTATGATCTCCATTTCTTCCATCTGCTTATAGTTTAACCCGATCTGCTCCATCAGATCCATGCGGGCTTCTTCCATCCACCGGACATAATTGGAATGGTGGATGATCCCCATCTGGTCTGTCTCATAGTACTTCGCATGATGCTCATAGGGGCGGATCTTGATATCTTCTGCTTTTTCTGTGTAAATCTCAATCTCTTTTCCTGCCATATCTATCACTACCTCCTTCTCAAGCGGCAGTTCTCACTGCAACATTTTTTATGACATTATCTCACATGAGAAAAGGAATTTCAATTCATGTCGCAAAAATTTCCCGATAATCGCAGCCGCCCGCGCCCGTCTCTCCGCGCGCACCTAAAAAATTCATTAAAATTTAAGAAAAGATTCCTTGTATAAATCCCCATTCTGACTTATGATAAAGAACAGCTTTGAAAAAACTGCGAATGGAGGATCACTATGGCAGGAGCGACAAAAACACAGCACAGCAAACGCAGGAAGATCATTTTATTGATTTTTGAAATATTGCTTCTCATTCTTTTGGCAGCCGCGGCCTTTGCCGCCACCAAATTTATGAAGATAACGAATACCCCTTTAGACACTGACAATATTTCCATCAATGATGATATTCCCGAAGAATCACAGGAGATCATGGAGGACTATAAGACCATCGCCCTGTTCGGCCTTGATAACCGGTCTACAGGGAAGCTCACCAAGGGGCGCAGCGACGTTATCATGATAGCCGCCATCAGCAGCAAGACAAAAGAGGTAAAGCTGCTCTCCGTTTACCGCGACTCTTATCTGGACACGGGAGGGGGCATCTACCAGAAATGCAATGCCGCCTACGCAAAAGGCGGAGCGGAACAGGCGATCTCCATGCTCAATACCAATCTGGACTTAAACATCACAGACCATATCACGGTGGATTTTAATTCCATTGTAAAATGCGTGGATCTGCTGGGAGGCGTGGAAATGACCATCACCGACGACGAGGCGAATCTCATGATCGGATATATCCAGGAGATCAATGAGATTACCGGAAACAATTCCTCCGCTCCCCCCTCCGGCGGCACCTACACCTTAGACGGCGTGCAGGCCTGCGCTTTCGCGCGGATCCGTTACGGCGGCGGAGATGATTACAAGCGTACAGAGCGGCAGCGCGCCGTACTTTCCGCCATGGTGGAAAAAGCGCAAAATTCCAGCCTGCTCACTTTAAACAAACTGATCAATCAGGTTTTCGGGGATATCGAGACGAATCTCTCCACTACGGACATCATTTCCCTTGCCACCAAGATGTTCCGGTTCCGTCTGGGCGAGACCTCCGGCTTCCCCTTTGAAAAAGCCACGCACACCTACGACCGCATCGGCAGCGTCGTGATCCCCTGCGACTTAAGTTCCAATGTCACCACGCTGCACCAGTTCCTGTACGAAGATGACAGCTATACGCCATCCTCCACCGTACAGGCAAACAGCGCACAGATCATCAGCAATACCGGCTACCGCCAGGGAGACGGCTATTAAAACAGCGGGCGGGTCCACGCCTTTCTTCTGGCGATGAGCCGCACCGCGCTGAC
>CAZAMD010000032.1:16557-21643 GCA_964486485.1 uncultured Roseburia sp.
AAAACAGCGGGCGGGTCCACGCCTTTCTTCTGGCGATGAGCCGCACCGCGCTGACCGCAGCTGTTCAAAACAGCGGGCGGGTCCAGTCTTTTCTTTCGGAGGGTCTGGACCTGCCTCATTTCTTTCTCCAGTTCCTTATCCATAGCGGCAGCAGGAACAAGGTCAGGCATCCGGCGGAGACAAGGGCGCCAAGGAAGAAGCCCGGCGTCGTATAC
The DNA here is from genome assembly GCA_964486485.1 of uncultured Roseburia sp. GTDB lineage: Bacteria > Bacillota > Clostridia > Lachnospirales > Lachnospiraceae > Roseburia. The sequence continues at coordinate 16,773 of CAZAMD010000032.1, forward strand.
TCTAACGCGATCTCATGCCTGCCCTCATCCAGATGCGCGCTGATAAATCCTTCTCCAAACGCCTGCGGCTTTACTTCTCTCCCATCCACAGACAATTTCCATCCCGCGTCATTCGTGATGGAAAAGATGATCCTGCCCGGCTTCTCCACCTGGATGCTGCCCGTGATTTTCGTGTCGGAACAGGAAGCCATTTCCATCGTCTGCTCCATCAATGCCCGGTACGCCGTTTCCACTGCCCCCAGATCCAGCCGGTAAGCCGTGATATTGACACATTCCTCCAGCGAATTTTTGATTTTTATCTCGCTGCCCGCCCCGCAATAGCCCAGATCCAGCGTGTAGCCGTGGGAAACCTTCGTGAATGACTTCGTCCTCCCGTCACTGATCTCCTCTGTCAAATTCTCCACCGTCGTTTTCTCATAGGTAGCAAAAATATAGGCATCTTCTTCTACCGATATGGTGGAAACTCCCACCTCAGATTCCGACGGGATCTCTGTCAGCATCTCCTCCTCTGCCCCCAGCAGGAAAGCAAGGCGGTTTTGAGCCCCTATGTCCCCCATTTCTTTATAATTCCACGCGGAAATGACCTCCTCGGGCATCACAAATCCCAAAGGCAGCACATATTTATTTTCATAAAGGTAGGTATCCCCGCTCTGCGCTGTCAGCGCGCGTATGGGATTCTCCTCCAGTCCGTTGTCCGCCAGCACATATTTTAAGGAAAGCATCGCCGAAAGCAGCGGCGTTGCCCCGTTCACGCAATAGAAATTCTTTCCGCCCTCCATTCCCATCGCCTGATAAAAGTGGCTGACATCCAGATTCATCAGGGAAGAAAACTGCGTGGCGGAGCGGTAGCCCATCAGAGCCGCGTCATTTTTCGTCTTCCTCTCCAGCTCCTCTGTCCGGTAAAAGAGGACGCCCTCTTCCTCCGCCAGCGATTCTCCCTGGGCAAGCACCTTTCGGTAATCCCCGAAGTCCTTGACATAGGCAGTCCTCCCCGTGGTGCCAAGGCCTGTGGCGTCAAAATTCAGCAGCAGTTCCGCCAAAAGGAGCAAGGCCGCGGCGCCAAGGGCGATCTCCTTTGCGCGTGCCATCTTTCGTTTGGCTTTCTTTCTCTGCCCCTCTTTTTCTTCCGCAGCTTCTTTTTCCGCGGATTTTTTTTCCGTATCCTGCGCCCACAGACAGATAAGCAGCAAAATCAGATACCCCGCCCAGAAGATGACAGTGCCCCACGCTGTTTCGGCGCCTACTGCCCCCTCCCCCGTGAGATGAGAAAGCGCGGCAAGCAGCACGGTGATTGCCGCTGACGCTGCCACATCTCTCAGACGGCTGCCGCGAAAGTGCAGAAAGGCCTCATAAGCGGTCACCAGCAGCAGGAATATGTATAAAAAGCTCTGTCTTGCCGGCAGGGAATCGGGAAAATCAAATCCGTGCCAGATAAAATCCAGCAGATTGTTCGCAAAGCTGAACAGAAACAAAAGGATCAGCAGCCCTCTGGAGAGCTTCTTTTTCCAAGAGATCTCCCTGTTGAGGAAAAACAGCAGAAGCAGAACCACCGTAAAGACCCCGCAGTAGATGTTCGGCCAATGCTCTTTTCCCGTGTAGGCCTCCGTGAAAGCGGAATGCCTGCCCAGCTCCGCAAGCACATGGAAATACCACTCCGCCGCGTCGGGAAAAGAGATGTTTTTTGATCCGCTGCTCCTTAGGGCGGCAATTTCCGGCAGGATCAGGATCGCCCCCGTGCCGCCCGCCAGGACAGAATATCCGGCGAAGCGGAGCCACGCGCCGATGCCGCTCTCCCTGTGTTCCATCCAGGTGAGGAAAAACCAGAGAACGAGAAAGAGGCAGATCATAATCGAGATATAGTAATTGCTCAGGATGCTAAGTGACAGCGCCGCATAATAAAGGCCCGGCTTCTTCTCCTTTATGAGCCGCTCCAGTCCTAAGATCACCAAGGGCGCCAGAGCCACGCAATCCATCCACATGATGTTCCACGCGTAGGCCGCAGTATAGCCAGACAAGGCGTAGGCGCATGCAAACAGCGGGAGGGCGCAGTGGTTAGAGTGAAAATGATATTTTAGATAAGCTCCGAATGAGAAGCCGCTGAACGCGATTTTTATCACCACAAGAGCAGTCATAAACTCAATGACATAGTCCCCCGGGCAGAAAATCAAAAGCCAGTTTAAGGGACTTGCCAGATAATAGGCATAGAGGGAGACAAAATCCGCTCCAAGCCCTACCCTCCAGGTATAAAAAATGCTTTCCCCCGCCTTTAGCTTGTGCATCATTTCCGTGAAAAAAGGACAATATTGATGATACATATCCACATGCAGCATGCAGCGATCCCCAAACGGAAAGATCTCATGGCGGATGCAGACGATAAGCACAAGCAGCAAAGGCAATAAAAAAGATGCCGCCAAGGGAAGCCCCTTTTCCCACGTTTTATTTTTTTCTCTGATATGCAACCTCTTACACTCCTTCCTCATCGCGGCAGTTCCGGTGCGCCACCGCCCATGCCGCCTGCCGTGCCCAAGCGGCTACTCCCTGTCAAACAGCTGATAATATTGGAGGCGGCGGTAATCATCCATGGCGCCCTCCTCCTTTGCGGCGGAAGCCTCGCTGCCGTCCGCCCTGACCATCCGCACCGCGGAGATCACCGGATACTGCCGCTTTAATCCCAGCAGATAGTTCTGATAAGCATTCCGCGGCACTCCCGCCCTCTGCAGCACTTCTGCCGCTAAATAGTTCGCGCTGGTATCCGCTCCCGTTTCCTCTTCGATCTCATAGTTTGCCCATATCACATAGGGGACCTGATAACGGAGTTTCCGCTCTTCCTCATTCAAATGATTCCACGCCATCCCGTTTTTTGAGAGAACGGTGGCAGCGGCCGCGTCCCCCGGCTGATGGTCGCCGAAAAAGACGATCACGGTTTTTTCCTCTTCTTTTGAAAAATAATCCACCAGATGCCTCAGGGAATCATCGGAGAGCTTGATCAGCGAGAGGTAGCATTCCAGAGAGGCATTGCCTGAGTCCCGGACGGTGATGTCCGGCGTGAAATTGTCATAGGCATCCTTATATCCGCCATGGTTCTGCATCGTGACGGTGAACGCGAACAATGGCTTTCCCTCCTCTTTTGCCTCATAGCATTCAATGATCTTTTCCACACAGCTCTCATCGCTGACATATTGCCGGACATACTCCGGCGAACGGTAATCGCTTAGGAAAAAGCTTTTCTCAAATCCGAGCCAGGGATATACCGTATCACGTTCCCATCCGCCCGCGTAGTAAGGGTGCGCCGCCACCGTCTGGTATCCAAGGCTTTTTAAATGCTGCGGCAATGCCGTCATCTCCCCGTTGATGTACTGCTGATAGGGAATGCTGCCCTGGGGAAGGAATGCCATCGTGTTGCCCGTCAGAAATTCAAATTCCGTATTTGCGGTATTGCCGCCGCACACGGACACATTCAGCCGCCCTGTCACCGTATCGGCCGCGCCCTGTTGCAGGCTGTGGACAAAGGGCATGTAATCCTCGCTGGCGTCCACCTTTCCAAGCACAGCTAAATCGGAAAACGCCTCATTCATCACACAGATGATATTGGGGAGTTCCCCCGCGCCCGCACCGTCCGTTCCGTATGCCTCCAGGAGTTCTTCCGCCTCCGCGCTGTCGTATCCCTTGGGCTTATCAATGGACATATAAGCTAAATTCATGGCAAACGTGACCGCCATACCGTCTGCGTCCGTCATGAACACCGGAGTAAATAATTTATTGTATAACCTATAGCGATTCTGGAACGATTCCTTTTGCAGTACGCTTGTGAACACGCACAGCGCCACCACCAGGACGGCCGCGGGCAGCAGCCGCTGGAAAAAAGACCGTTGTTTTATCCTTATGTTGATGAAGCGGAACAAAACAAGCAGCGCGGCAAAGATGAGGGTCACTGCCGCCATGCGGATATCCGGCGTAAAATCATAGTTATCCGCCACGCTTGCCGCTGTTTTTAAAGACAGCATATCCCATGGCACGATCGGGTTTGTGCGGAAACGCACCACATAGGCATTGGCAATGCCGTAAATCATCGCGCCGGAAAACAAGATCCGATATGCCCGCTTCAGTCTCCCCGTCAGGAAAAAACAGATCCCGGAACATAATTCAAACAACAAAATATTAAAAACCTGCGCCCACGGGCGCACCTCCGCAAACGGGTTATGGCTATAACACTCCATCAGATAAAAACACGCCGCGGGCGGCAGGACGATCAGCATCGCCTCCCCTGTCACGCGCAGCGCTTTTGCGGCTTTTGACTCCGCTGGGATCCCGTTCTTTCTCTTCCTGTTTTCATGCATTGGTTTTCCCCCTTTTCCCATAGCCATTCTAACATATTCTATCTGCTATGAAAATGCATTCTCTGCATTTTTATGCCGGACTTTTGCTTTTTCCAAGGATGCGGAAGGCGGCTTCCTGGGATTTTGTGTCGCAATCCATGTCTTTTTTTGACATTTTATGATTACAACAGCAAATTATGTGCGCTTTATGCAAAATCAAGCTTGATTTTCCAGTCAAAATCTCCTACTATGTTTCATTGGAAAAGAACGGAATCGTAAAGGAATTAGGAAATGAGCGTTGAAACGGAAGTAACTCGTTTAACGAAAGAAAATGAACTCCTTAGAAAAATCATCGAGACGCAGGAACACACGATCAAACGGCTGATCGATCATTTTATTCTTGAAAAGCGGGAAATGCACAAAACACAGGCTTGAAAGAACAGCCTGAAAAGAACAGAGCGGAAAACACTTGAAAAAAACAGCCTGAAAAAAACAGCTCAAAAAACAGATTGAGAAAACAGTTGAAAAACACTTGAAAAAACACTTGGAAAAACA
>CAZAMD010000032.1:21743-28466 GCA_964486485.1 uncultured Roseburia sp.
AAAAACACTTGGAAAAACAGCCTGAAAAAACAGCTTGAAAAAACACTTGGAAAAACAGCCTGAAAAAAACAGCTTGAAAAAACACTTTCCGAGGAAATTCATGCGGCAGCGGGATAAGATATGCCCGCTGCCGCATGAAGGAAGATCAGCACAAAAAAGAGAATCTCCGGGGAGTCCCTCTCACCGGAAACGGAATCTGAATATTCTCTGACTGCCGGCAATGGGACTTGAACCCATACGATGTTGCCATCGCCAGATTTTGAGTCTGGTGCGTCTGCCATTCCGCCACGCCGGCCTGTATTGAAACACTGCCTGAGAATACACTCAGGCAAGACTTATCTTATCATATTATGTTTTTGATTGCAACTATAAAATATAAATTGCACGGAAATCCATTTTCCATATCTACATCTGCTTCATCATCAAAAGCCTGAAAACGTTTGAAGTTGGAGATATATCTAAAATCAAGGGTGCTGTTCTAGTTTAAGCAGCGCATGGCAATCACTCCTTTTCAGCGGTGGAAAGGCATTCAGGAAAAGCTTGCTTGCATAACCTCACTGCCTCGATTTACATCAGCAAACTAATCCTCTTTCCTCAAACCTTTTACATAAGCATAAATTCGTTTCAAAAAATCCTCATTTTCTGTTCCAGTCTCAGAATTTCCTATCAGATCAGAAAACCCTGAATACGAATTAAATCCCAACATATATACCGCAATAGCCATTGCCATGTCTTCATTTTCTTTACCCGACATAGCTGCAATATGTTTCAGCTCCCGCAAAACCGTATCATGCGGAATCCGAACGTTTCCATCCCGTTTTACCACTTTTTCAATTACATCCGGGAGTGCCATGCACATATTATAAAATGCATTTTCTTCCCCGGTTGTAATTGCGTAAAACTGATCTAAGCTTACTCGCCTTATCCTTTTATGCGATACACGTTTTCCGTCTACCGTAGTTTCCCACTTTATATTCTGCGACTTCTGCGCAATCGCCTCCACCAAAAAGCAGGCACAATCATCATCACTTAATAGTTGGTTTTGCATCTTTATATATGTTTTTCCCGCAGAAGCAGAGTTCATGGTATTATGCTTATTTTTCATTTCAACATATACTGCATGAACCATATCTCCGTCTGGCAACCTTATTCCATCCGGATTCTGATAGATAACATCCCATCCTCCTTCTTTTCCGTTCTCCGGCACTCTGCATTTATCTATATACTGAAATATTCTCTGATGAAAATAGCCTATATCATTATTGTTTGACTTATCACGCTGGCGAAATATTTCATTTCCGACCATTTCTTCCCATGAAGTCTGATATACCGTTTTATCAAAAATCAGCTTTATAGGGTCAATAATGTTTTTGTTAAAACGCTTGACATCATAAGATTCCAGCTTCTCCCCATACTTCTCTATTGTTGCCCCTACATGCCTTACAAAATCATCTTCCGATATAAAATCCAATGACCAGCTCATCACATTGCCTCCCTGATTTCCTCCTTATCTCTTAGCACTGCAAGGGAACGGTGTATTTCTGCCGCTATCTCTTGTGCCAGATTAACGGGCACTGCGTTCCCAATCTGCTTATACTGTGATGAAACATTTCCGCAGAACTCCCACTCATCCGGGAAAGTCTGACACCTTGCATTTTCTCTTATCGTAAAAGGCCGCGCCTCTAAAGGATGGCAACGTTCTGTCTGCTTTTGGGACGGTGATGTTAATACCGTCAGCGATGGTTCATCCAAGCTCATTCTTCGTAAAATCCCTGTGCGTCCGCCCTCCATTTCCCAACAGCTCTTCATGTATTCTTTTGCCACGCCCGGGTCGATGTCCCGCCAGTACCCCCCCGCCGGAACCAGTTCAAATATTTTTTTCTTTTTTTCTCCATATGGGATAAATGGGCTGTCCGGACAATCCAGAAGAACATCCCTCAGCACTGGTTTATAATCATGAGGTTTCGGGAAAATATATTCTGTTTTCTCTGCTAAATCATTTCTAATCCCAATCGTAATTAAACGCTCCCTTTTTTGAGGGACCCCATAATCCCACGCATTTAATACTTTTTTATCAACCGCATATCCTGCTTTTGTGAAAATATCCAGCATCGTCTTATAGGTATTTCCATGATCGTGGGTAAGCAGTCCCCTGACATTTTCAAACAGAAACATTTTCGGCTGCAGTTTCTGCAAAAATAATGCATAATGATAAAAAAGCGTTCCTCTGGCATCTTCCAGTCCGAGCCTTTTTCCCGCATATGAAAATGCCTGACAAGGCGCTCCGCCAGACAACAGATCTAATTCTCCTTTCTTCAGATGAAAATATTCCTCTAAGTCCAGGCAAGAAATATTGGCGATGTCATCATTTATAACATTCCAGTCAGGTCTATTCTTTTTCAGTGTATCTGACGCATCTTTATCAAATTCGATCAATCCCAGCGTTTCAAAGCCTGCTTTCTCGACCCCTAACGCAAGACCGCCAGCACCAGCAAACAATTCCATCGTACAAAACATAGATTACCCTTTCTTTTTTACCATACTGCCACAAATGAATCCATTTTCAGGACGCACGAAAATCTCTCCATCTTCCTCGATCAGTTCCATCATATCGGCAATCTGACAGTTTCATGTTTCACAAACTTTACATACAACTTCTGCAGATACATGTTCATTTTTCCCATTTTTGCAATTACATTTAAATTATTACTATTCTGCAAGATTCTCACCCTATCAGGCTAAGTATATCACATGTAATTTAAAAGCACAATAAGACCAGTCCCACGGTTTGTGTCAAGTATTCGCTGGCATCTTCCCTGTTTTCCTTATGAGTTCGTATTCCCCTACACTTCACGCACCCGGTAGAGATAGCTGCTGCCCCGCTTTCCCGTCCGTTCCACAATGGCAAGATCCGTCAGGATCAATAAAACGACGCCCGCCAGTTTCGCGGGAATCCCGGCGCTTTTGGCAAAGTCCTTTGCCGTGAATATCTCAGGGAGATGAAACGGGACCAGCTGCATATAATCCTCCCTGCGCTCGATGCAGACCTCCTCCGCAAAGCGCGTCGGGATCCTGTCATACCGCTCGCTGCCCTTTTTCCTATCGCGGCTCCAGCCGTTTAGCAGGCGGTATTCCTCCATGTCCAGCAGGGCAAACCGGAATTTCAGATTCTCATGTTTCAAAAAGGGACGGATCCTGTAGAGTTCGAGAAACGCCTCGTAAGGATTCCCCCGCTTGGGGGATCTGCGCTTAGGCGAAACCGTCCCGCTCTCCTCGTCGATCCAGCTTAACCACTTTTCCCGGGGAATGGGGTATACGATGGTGACGGGGTACCGCTTCAAAAAGACCTCTAACTTCCTCCGCAGGGTGTGAAACGCGCGGGTCTGGATTTCAATGATCTCCTCCCCCGTAAAGATGTCCGCCACAAAGCTCTCAATGGGGATCTCATGCATCCTTGGATCCGGCGCATAGTAATTCTTCAAAACGGCATGCACCGTTTTTTCCGAGAGCGTGCCGATGCCGCGCCGCTCTCTCTCACTGCCTGTAATCTTGTTTTTTGCCGCCTCAAATCTCGCCTCATCAATGCACATATCCACACTCCCGCAGATGTCTCCCATCTTTCTTTACCGGTACTTCATATTCTTTAAAATATCAAAACAGTCAAAGGTCCTGAAATAATCCTCCGGTGTTTCCGCCCGCCGGATCAGCTGCGTGGATCCGTCTTCCTTGCACATATCCACGCTCCCGCAGGTGTCTCCCATCTTTCTTTACCGATACTTCATATTCTTTAAAATGTCAAAACAGTCGAAGGTCCTGAAATAATCCTCCGGTGTTTCCGCCCGCCGGATCAGCTGCGTGGATCCGTCTTCCTTTAGCAGGATCTCCGCCGAGCGGAGTTTCCCATTGTAATTATATCCCATGGAATATCCGTGGGCGCCCGTGTCATGGATCACCAGCAGATCTCCTGTCTCAATCTCTGGAAGCATGCGGTCTACCGCGAATTTATCGCAGTTTTCGCAGAGAGAGCCGACGACGTCATATCTGCGGTCGCAGGGCGCATCCTCTTTCCCCATGACGGTAATATGATGATAAGCGCCGTAAATCGCGGGGCGCATCAGATCCACCGCACAGGCATCCACGCCAATGTATTCCTTATAGATATGTTTTTTATGGATCGCCCTCGTCACGAGGCAGCCGTAAGGCGCGAGCATGAAACGCCCCAGCTCTGTGAAGATGGCGATATCCCCCAGACCTGCGGGGACTAATATTTCATCAAACGCCTGTTTCACTCCCGCGCCGATGGCATGGATATCATTCGGCGTCTGATCCGGGCGGTAGGCAACGCCCACGCCGCCGGAGAGATTGACAAAACGGATATCACATCCCGTCTTCTCTTGCAATTCCACCGCCAGCTCAAACAGCTGCCCTGCCAGCTTGGGATAATAATCGTTCGTTACCGTGTTGCTTGCCAAAAACGAGTGGATGCCAAAATATTTCGCGCCTTTTTCCTTTAATGCCAGAAAGCCCTCTATCATCTGCTCATGAGTAAATCCATATTTTGCATCGCCGGGGTTGTCCATGATGCCGTTGCTCATCTTAAACACTCCGCCGGGATTGTAGCGGCAGCTGATGGTTTCAGGGATCTTTCCAATGACCTTCTCTAAGAAATCAATGTGGGTGAAGTCGTCTAAGTTGATGATAGAGCCTAACTGCGCGGCAAGCTTAAATTCCTCCGCCGGAGTGTCGTTCGAGGAAAACATGATAGCTTCCCCGCCAAACCCCTGCGAATCAGCCAGCATCAGCTCTGTTAAGGAAGCGCAGTCACAGCCGCAGCCATATTCCTTCAGAAGATTCAATATATAGGGATTCGGCGTCGCTTTCACCGCGAAATACTCGCGGAATCCCGGATTCCAGGAAAACGCTTCCCTTAAGGCTTTCGCATTCTCGCGGATCCCTTTTTCATCATACAGATGGAAAGGCGTGGGATAGCTCTCCGCGATCTTCTCTAACTGTTCTTTGGTTACAAATGGCTGCTTTTTCATGATTTTTCTTCCTCCTCGCCCAGCTTTCCAGCGCAAGCGGACCGCTCGCTATCTTTTTGGGGACAAATTCTTTTCTTTTCCTGTGAGTTATGATATAATGCATATAGTTGTATGGTTTGACTAAAGGAGTTATGAATGAATATCAGAGTTTTCAATTATCTCGACCATGAATTGGCAGACACTATCACAAAACAGGCCGCCCTGCGGGCAAAAGCCGCTTCCGCCGTGCCGGAGGGTGCGGACTTCGCCTCTTCCCTGCGCGCGAGTTCTGACGCGCTTGCCATGGAGGGCAGTTCCTCCCCGCGCACGGGTTCTGACGCGCCTGCCATGGAGGGCAGTTCCTCCCCGCACACGGGTTCTGACGCGCCTGCCATGGGGGGCGGCTCCTCCGTTTCCCTGCCGGAAGATTACGAGGCTTATTTTGAGGAAGCCTCCGCTGCCTATGGCGTTTCCGCCGGGATTTTAAAATCCATCGCGAAAGCGGAATCAAACTTCAACCCGTCCGCGGTAAGCCATGCCGGCGCTGTGGGGATCATGCAGCTGATGCCCGCCACCGCCGCCGCCCTTGGCGTTTCTGATTCCTACAACGCCAGGGAGAACATCATGGGCGGGGCAAAATACATCAGCCAGCTGCTCGCAAGGTATCAGGGCAATATCTCCCTCGCCTTGGCGGCTTACAACGCGGGGAGCGGCAACGTGGATAAATATGGCGCGATCCCTCCCTTTGCCGAGACACAAAACTATGTCCAAAAGGTGCTTTCCTATCTGAATGAAAGCTTTGCGGCCGATGCTGCCCCCGCTCCCTCCCATCCTTCCGGCATTTTCGGTCTGACGGGAGAGGAGAGGGCAGCCGCCAATGAGATGCTTGACCAGTTTTTTACTGCCAACCACATTACAAAGCCCTCTCTGGATCTCCTTACTGCTATGATAAAGCTCAAACAGTCAGCGGAAGATCCCGCAGATGACGCCGCCGCAGACTTTGACGCATAGCGGATAGACCGCGCTCCGCAGACCGTTTCCGGGAAGCGCTGCTGTTTCTATCCATGCGCAGCCGATCTGCGCAGCCGGCTTGCTGTGCAGACCGGCCGTGCAAGTCGGCTTGCCGCGCTCCCCGCGTCTTTCCGCGGATCTCAAGAAAGCTCCGCTATCTGCTGCTCTAAATAACCGTTAAATTCTTTCATAAACTGATACACCGCCTCGATCTCCTCTTTCCGGTACCCCGCCAGAAACTCCATGTCACGCTTTTCCCAGAGCCTGTGGCGCTTGGCGTGTTCCTCAAACAGCACCCGCCCTCTGTCCGTCAGCCTGAAATAGATTTCTTTCTTGTTGGATTCCACCGTATACTTTTCTATCAGTCCTTTGGCTGACAGCTTTTTCGTCATCTTACTGACCGCCCCTCTGGTCATCCTCATATGCTCCGCCACCTTCGTGACATTGGGCATCTCCAGCCGCCCGATAAAATCAATGCAGTGTGTCTCGGAATATCCGTATTCATCCAGGCAGGAGCTTTCTGTGAGCTTTGAAAGCATATCCTGACGCTCCAGCAACAGGGCGATCTCTTTTAACAAAAGCTCCTGTTCTTTCATCGATAAGCTCCTTTCCGATTGTTTCCATGTCAACATTTTGCCTTTTTACTATAACGCAATTTTGTTTCCATGTCAACATTTCGCTTTTTTCTACC
>CAZAMD010000033.1:0-2191 GCA_964486485.1 uncultured Roseburia sp.
CCGTATTTTTAGAGCTGATGTTCTTTAGGACTTTGTAAGTGCCGTTTTTACTGTCGCTTCTCTTGATCCGGTAGCCCGTAGACCCCGCTACCGTCTTCCATTTGATCTCCAGTGAAGTCTCGTTCTTTGACACAATGGAGGTGATCTTCGTCTTTGCAATGGATCTTCCTTCCTTTGCCTCGGAAACAATCCCAAGCCCCTGCTGGCCGTTTGCCATGTGATATGCCTGGACTTTGTAGCTGTAAGCCCGGTTATCCGCGCTCACCTTATCTGTGTAGCTGAGAGTCTCTGCCGAATCCGTTTTTCCAACCTGCTCATATTTGCCATCAGAGCCGTTCTGGCGCAGAATGAGGTACCCCCCTGCTCCGTCAACCTTTTCCCATGCGATTTCAATCTGCCTGCTGCTCTTTGATCTGACATGGGCGATCTGGGGTTTTGCCAGTCCCATTCCTGAGACTGCGGCTGATTTTTCGCTGACAGCCCCTCCGCTGCTGACAGCGCACACCCTATAATAATATTTTCTCCCGGTCTCCGCACGGCTGTCGGTATAAGTGGTGGTTCCCGTCACATTCGCAATTCTCTGATAGCCGGAAGCCTCCTTCGTGCTCCGCCACACTTCATATCTGGCGCTGTCGGCTACGGCTGTCCAGTTTATCCTTAATTTACCGTTATTCAAAGACTTTACATACTGTATCTCCGGTTTTGCCATGCCCTTTGAAAGTCCGTAATAATCCGCAATGGCCGCCGCGTCCGCCAACCCCAGGTTCTTTAGCTTCTCCTCTGAGTTTAAAAAGTTGAGATAGTCGGAAGTACCGCTTAAAAAGGCATGTTCGATCAATACTGCCGGTATCCCCGCGCTTTTGCAATTCCGGATCACGCCCAGGTAATCCGCCGTAGAGCCGTCCGGATATTTGTAAGATGAGGAATCCCAGATCTTGATGCCGCTGCCGCCCCACGCGCTTAAGCCTAAAGCCGCTAATTTATGGTAAATCGTGGTCGCCACTTTTTCTCCAACAGCACCGATCTGCGCATTATAGTTGCTGTTCGGATAATAAACCGCTACCCCGTTGACCGAACTGTTTAAAGCAGAATTTAAGTGGAAGCTGACATAAAGATCCGCCCCTACGCTTTGGGCATACGCCACCCGTTTTTCATTGCAGACGCCGGAAGTCACACTGCTGCCGCCATTGGGGCAGCCGCCGCCATTTCTGGTCATATAGACGGAAATCCCGTTGTATGTATCCAGTTCCTCCTTGCAGTATTGCGCGATTTTCAATACCAGATCCTCTTCTCCCGCGCCGTTTTGCTGTGCGCCGGCGTGCGTGTCATCATGACCTGGATCCAGTACTACCACAACCGGACCGGCTGCGGCTTTCAGGCTGCTCTCGTTCAGGATCGTCTCCGGCAAAAGCCCGCTGTCCGCCGTGTTTTCCGACAAAATGTTTCCATTTTCGTCCATGGTGATCACATCTGCTTCGATGGAAGCAAGCGCTTTTTCGTCATAAAGCACCTGATCCGGGTCAGTGCTGACCTCTGTATTCACGCCAAACCGGACGTCCATCTCCTGTCCGGGGATCTCTACCCTTGCCATGGCCCCCTTGGAGCGGTAATCCACCCGAAGAAGCTGATACACTCCTGCCATCTGCGCATCTGCAAATTCTATGGCAAACAGCGCCATATCCTCCGCCACTGCCTCTGCCGCCACCGTGTATTCCTTTCCGGTGGTGAGATTCCGATAGGTCAATGCCAGGTCAGAAAGTTCCGTCTCTCCCTTTCCCACACTGGCGACCACCCGCTGCGTTCCCGGGGTCTGCAGCATGGCGCTTTCCACCATGAGAAAGTTCAGTATTCCTTCCTGCACCTTGTCCTCTTCCTGATTTCCGGCTTCCGCTTCCGCCGGGAGTTCCTCCTCTGTTTCCTCCACGGCTCCGGCTTCCGTCTCCGCCGGGAGTTCCTCCTCTGTTCCCTCTATGGCTCCGGCTTCCGTCTCCGCCGGGAGTTCCTCCTCTGTTTCCTCTATGGCTCCGGCTTCCGCTTCCGCCGGGGGTTCCTCCTCTGTTTCCTCTATGGCTCCGGCTTCCGCTTCCGCCGGGGGTTCCTCCTCTGTTTCCTCTATGGCTCCGGCTTCCGCTTCCGCCGGGAGTTCCTCCTCTGTTCCCTCTATGGCTCCGGCTTCCGTCTCCGCCGGGAG
>CAZAMD010000033.1:2291-9742 GCA_964486485.1 uncultured Roseburia sp.
CCGGGAGTTCCTCCTCTGTTCCCTCTATGGCTCCGGCTTCCGTCTCCGCCGGGAGTCCCTCCTCTGTTTCCCCTTCGGGCGCCTCGGCCACAGGCATCTCTGGCTGCTCCGCTTCTTTCTCCATCTCTTCTGTATCTGCGATTTCAACCGCTTCCGTCTCTGCCGCTCCGACATCAGCCTGCGTTTGCAGCCCTGCTGCTGCCGCATCCGCGGGCAGTGATGTGAATGCTACGCAAAATGCCATCATCATTGTCAAAATTCGCTTCTTCATATTCTTTTCATCCCTCTCTCTTGTCCTCTGCGCCCATGCCGCTTAATGGTACTTCTTCAGTCCGTTTACCACATAATGCAGCATATACCATAAGGATTTCAGCCATCCGATCCCCATCAGACGGTACACGTTCCAATGCATCCATGCGGATTTTATTTTATTGCGGGATTTACCTCCTTTACTCATACGTGATTTTAACATAGGTTTGTCGATTCCGCAAACCTTTCCATACTTTCCCACGACCCTGAGCCATAAGATATAATCTTCATGCAGCTCTGCGTGTTCCATATAAAACTCTCTTGCCACCTCGGTTTTCATTACCACGGACGAACAGGGAATCTCATTCGTCTTAAGCAGCATTTCGTAAGTGATGATCTCAGGAACATGGATAATCTTTCCGGTGCTTTTCCCAGATGGTTCCATCAGCTCCCTGCCTGTGCAGCACAAAACGAGCTGGCTTTCTTCCAGCCGTTCGCACTGAACCGCGAGTTTGCCGTCTGACCACCAGTCATCCGCATCCAAAAATGCGAGATAGATTCCCCGCGCCATGCGTATGCCGATGTTTCTGGATTCCGCCGCTCCCCTGTTTTTTTCATTCCGTATCAGCCGGATGCGGGAATCTCCTTCGTACTCTTTTAAAATCCGGGCAGTGCCATCTGTGGAACAGTCATCAATGATGAGCAATTCCCAGGAAACCTGCTGGACTCTCACGGATTCCACCGCCTGCCTGATATATTTTTCTCCGTTATATACCGGCATCACCACGGACACCTGAATTTCTCCCGCCATGCCTCCACCTGACCCTCTCATTATCCTTTTCTGATCGCCGTCACCTGTGTCTCGTCCACGCCCTCCGTATTTTCTTTCTGGAAGATCACTTTCACTGTCATCAGCATCAATTTCAGATCCAGCCAGGCGGAATAGTTTTCCACATAGGTAAGGTCTAATTTCAGTTTATCGTAAGGAGTGGTGTTATACTTGCCATACACCTGGGCATATCCGGTGAGCCCCGCTTTCACCTTAAGGCGGAAGCGGAACTCCGGCACAACTTCCTCATACTTTTCCGCAATGACCTGACGCTCCGGCCTTGGCCCCACAAAAGACATTTCCCCTTTTAAGATGTTAAAGAGCTGGGGCAGCTCGTCCAAGTGGGTCCGCCGGATGAGCTTCCCCACCGGCGTGATCCTATCGTCGTCCTTTTTCGCCAGCTGCGCCCCCCTGTCCTCCGAATCTACTTTCATGCTGCGGAACTTGATGATCCGGAACGTCTCCCTGTCTCTTGTGAGTCGCTCCTGCGTGTAAAATACAGGGCCTCTGTCGTATAATTTGATCGCCAGGGCAATCACGATCAAAATCGGCGAGGATATCAAAATCGCTGCCAGAGAAAAGGAGATGTCCATGACGCGTTTGATAAATCTCTGCTCGATGGTCAGTCCCTGATTTCTGCAGAGCATCAGAGGCGTATCAAACAGATGGATTTTCTCCGTTCCCATCACTATGATGTCAGAAATCTTCGGCGTGATATAGGTACGCTTGTTCTGGTCGTAACAGAATTTCAAAATTTTATTGCGGATCCCTGTGGGCAGGTCGCAAAGCACCACCGCTTCATGTTCCAGGATCCTGGTGTAGAGCGCCTCATGCCCTATCAAGGCGCTGGCAGTGGCGCAGACATCATATCGGTCCTTTCTGGAGTTGATCTTTTCGATCAGCCCCTCCGGTGAATGTTCCCCGTAAATGACAATCATTCTTTTCGGGGGGTACAGGCGCACATAGACATAACGGACCACATAAACGAAAGGCAGGATGACCGCTGTCTCTGCCGCTGTCAGCAGCAGCATCGGCGATACATTGACGTAATCATTGGCGATCATGCAGATCTGGAAATACTCAATGACATTCGCAAATAACAATCCTAAAATCTGTGAAAGACAGACATCCGTGATCCTAAGATATCCGATCCGGTACCCGCCAAATGTCCGGGTGAAAAAGAACAGGATAATGCCGTAGATCCCGATCACCGCCCAGTTTCCTCTTCTCCAGAACTGATCCTCCGGGGAAAATCCCGGAACATATAATTGATACCATACCAGCGCGAACATTGCCGCCTCCGTTAAAAGAAGGACAAAGTCTGCGCACAGATTAAGCAGATGTTTATATCTTTCTCTTCTTTTCATTCCCTACCTCTGTTTTATCTTTTTCAAGCCGGCTTCCGCCTATTCCCTGTTGTAAATGCTTCCCGTTTTCACTCCGTATATTCTACCACACTTTCCCCATATTGAGTACTCCATGTTTCCCCGCTGCAGCGGACGATCTTGCCCGCGCTGTTCTCAAAGACCGTCTCCTGACCCGCGAGATAGCTGCTGATGCTCTGATAGTACGGATCTCCAAAAAACACCAGCATATACCGGATTCCCAGGTCATTTAGATTTTCCAGGTTTTCCTTCGCGTTAAATTTCCAGGAATAGCAGTCTGTCATCTTCTGCTTCGTCCGTTTCCGGTAGATAATGAAATCCACGCTGGCGCTGCGGTCCGCCATCAGCGGCACGCGCTGGTCTTTCAGATTCTTCCTCACATAATTGTAAAGCTCCAGTTTTTCTTTGCTGTAGTCCCCGACCACCTCGAGAATGCCGGTCCAGCTGTCGCCCGGGCGGCCGTAAATGGCTGCCTCCTCATTCTCGCGGACTACCTCGCATAAGTCAAAATAGGCTTTATTGGTAAGGTAAAACTCGTCGATCTTCCCGACCATCACATGCTCGATCCCCTGCCTGTCCAGCTGCCTTACGATATCCATCAGCTCATGGCGGGCGGGCCAGAAATATTTTTTAGCAAGCTCCCTGTCCTGCGCTTTCATCGCATCAAACCAGCAGTAATGCGCCTGGTCGGTGATCAGGGCCGGAACGATCTCATCTTCCAGATGTTCCGCGGCATAGGTATAGATATCCAGCCGCTTTTCCGACATCGCGACATATTGATAATCCAGCAGCACACTGTCCATATTGTAGCGGTACAGGGAAAACAGATTCTTCGTGGCATATTCCCCATTATAATTTGCGTCGTGATGCCACATATGGTAATCATAATTGGTCAGAACAAGAAGCGCGATCCCCGCGATCATTCCGCCATAGGAAAAATAGCTGACCAGCTGATTCTTTTCCGCCGATATGTCCAGCGCCATCGCCGCAAACAGCCATCCAAACAGCCACAGATTGTAGTATATTTTATAGTAATAATAAAAAGTCATCAGTTTCTGATAGGTGAGAATATACATGACAACGGCGCAGGCAATCATGCACCATCCCATGACGCTTATGGTTTTTGAATATTCTCCCTTGATGAGGGTATAAAAACTGACCGTCAGCAGTACGGGGATAAAGAAAATCAAGTCTCCGTACATGGAGTTGTAGCTCCAGCCGACTACCCGCACATAGGAAAAGATCTTATCCCAGGAACCCCAGAAATCGAAAAACAGGACTGCGGCCAGCACCGTAAATGCCAGCAGAACCAGCAGGGCCGCCGCCGTTTTTTTTGTCAGGCGCCTTCCACGCTCCTGAAACAGGATAAACAGCAATGCTGCCACAAGCGCCAGGTAATTCACCGGAACAAACAGCCTGTTGCAGCAGCTGTTGGCATAGGCCGCCAAAAACAGCATCACATAGGTATCTCTCCGCAGTCCGGGGTATCGCTCCACCAAAAGCAGCGCATAGACGATCAGGATCAAGATCATGACCCCGATGCCCCAGTAGATGAATCCCCCCGTCATATAACTGTAGGCAGGATAGCCAAAAAAGTAGCCCACCGCAAAAACCGGGGCGCATGCCCGCACGATTTTTTTGTCACTGATGGTCAGGACCAGCACATAAAACATGCAGATTTCCAGCACATGCATAAAAATATCGGCGATGATGAAGCCTTTGTAGTATTCCCCCACGCTCCAGAGCGGCGCGAAAAGCTCGATAAAGGTTGCGTCAACGTAGGCGGAAAAATAAATGCCGTCCAAAACGCCGTGTTTCACGATCTGCATTGCCATATTAAAATGGTTTGCCGGATCCGAATTGACGTAGGCAAGGCGCAGCTGCGGCGTAAACATATGCATGGAGATTGCCAGCACAAAGCCCGCCAGGGCAGCCACGGAAAGGATGTCCGACACGCGGAAAAACAGCGCCTGGAGCCTTTTCGCCCAGATGATCCTGCCCCACAGGAACAGATCCGCAATCCCCAGGGAAACGCAGGTAGTCCCGATATGCACTCCTATCCCTGATTTGTCATAAAGAAAAGCCACAAGCGCCAGGTAACAGAACACCAGCATGACCGCCATCACAAGCGCCTTTACACCATTGATTTTTCCCTCTGTCTTGGGAAATAACACTGTTCCAGCCACGCACAAGGCAAATAACGCGGCAAAGATAACCGATGTGATCATAAATACTCCTTTGTCCTCTTAATGTTTTTTCTTTCTCACCATATCCGTCCATAACCCGTCGGATTTTCCCCTATTCGCCAGAACGCCGGGTCTTTGTCCCTAACAGGATACGGAGGTAGGGCGTGATGGAACGGACGATTGCCGTGCCCAGCCCGAAATTCTTCTTAAGGAAATGAAACCAGTCGCGAAAGGGCAGGCCTTTCGGGTTTTCCTTGCGCCTGATCCGCTCTAACCTCGGCAAAGTCTCATCCTGCCAGGTGTTCTCCAGGGTATTGTCGTTGCACTCCCCCACATATTCTGAATAAACGCGGATGGCATAGCCCTTTTTACTTATCTGCAGTCCATAGTCAAAGTCGCCGATGCTGTGCTGATAATAGGGATCGATCCCCACCTGCAGGAAGATCTCATTGGGGATAACGGCGCAATTGGCATTAAAGGTGTCAAAGCACATCTCCTGCGCCTTTGGCCCATAGATTTTGTACCGGATCCCTTTGATATACTTGACAGCCCCGTAGCTCAGTTCTCCCTGGTCGCTGCAGACGGCTCCCACCATCACGGCGTCTTTCTTCAGGTTTGGGAGCATCCGGTCAAAAATTCCCGCAAAAAACCTCGTATCGTCATTCATCAGCAGATAGTACTCATAGTCAGGGTATGTCTTTTTGGCATATTCCATCCCTTTATGCATGCCGCGGTTCCAGAAAAGATCCCCATCCCCCTTTACCACATCAATCTTCTGCGGAAGAGCCTGCAGCATTTCTGCCGTGCCGTCCGTGCTGCCGTCGTCCACTGCCACATAATCAAAAACGACATTCTCATTGCGGGACAGCGTCTCGATGCTGCGTTTTGTGAGTTCTCTCCGATTATGGCAGGTAAATATCGCTAATATTCTCATGCTTTGTGTCCTTTCCCCTCATCGGTCCTTCGGGCGGGAGGCTTATGCCTGTCCTATATAATTCCTGCGGAATACCGCATGATAGATGCGTTTGAGCAGATGCGGCTCCGATATTTTTCTTAATTCTTTCTTTAAGCGTCTGCGTACTTCGGGCAGCTCCCGAATCTCCTCCGGAAACTCTGTGATGGCGCGGCTGGTCTTTAGGGCGTGCAGCGCGGATGGCGCTTCCCCTCCGCAGTGGGTGCCGGAACCGTCCCAGCCGTCATTGCCCACCAGGGAATAAGTGGGCGCTAATATCAGGCCGCCCTGTAAAAAAGTGGCGTAATACCAGCGGATCGCCCAGGAGTTGGTTTTCTCATCCTGCTGCTGCATTTTTAAGATCTGATAGAAGTTATAAGTATTGTCGTAATTAAACCGCTTCCGGTAAGCGCTATCCTCCATGAAACGCTCCCAGCCTTTGGCATCCTTATCAAAGGAAACCCAGCGGTCCGCCCACGTCGCCCAGGACCAGCTGGTGCCCGTCAGTCCGCAGAGATAGCTTTCTTTCCTGTAATCCGTCCGGTCGTCCAAAAAGGAGTATCCTGTCACTCCGGTGACTTTTTTCTCCTGCTCATAGCGGTCCAGCCCGTCGTTCATAAAACGCAGAAAGTATGGATTCGTCGCAAGATCATCCTCAAGCACAATCACCCTGCCGTAACGGTTCACAATCTCTGTCACGCCCTCGATGACATTCTCCGCCAGACCGTAGTTTTTTGTCCGTGCCCGCAGATGCACCTGTCTGAAACCGGTAATCGTCTCCGCGTAATCGCGGATTTCCCGCACTTTCTCCGCATCTGCCTCTTTTTTTGCCCCGTCGGAAAATATGAACAGCTCTGTCTTATCCGCCAGTTCATTTGCCCTTAACGCTTCCACCGTTTTTTTGGTATGTTCCGGCCGATTGTAAGTAAATAAAACCACCGGAGCCGTTTCTCTCACTTCACTCATACGCACACCTTTTACGCCTGCCGCTTTACCCAGTTTACATAATCCGCAATTCCATCTTCCAGCTTCATCTTTTTCTCATAACCGATTTTTTTCAACAGGGAAATGTCCGCCCGCCAGTTTTTCGGGTCGCCCTCCTTTGTCTCTCCGCTAAAGGAGACGATCTCTTTGTCCTCTCCAAGCGCCTTTGCGTAAATTTCCGCCAATTCCCGAATGGATACCTCCTCGCCATTTGCCACGTTAAAGACTTCCTCAGGGCCGTCATAAGCTAAGATCAGCTCAATGGCTCTTAAGATATCCGAGATATGGATAAAATCCCTTGTCTCCTCCCCCGTGCCAAACAGCCGGATGTTTCCTGTGTTCCGGTATTTCTGATAGATATCCCACAGAAGCTGTTTGCGCAGACCGTTTCCGTAAGCGGAAAAAATGCGGACGGAGCGGATGCGGCAGCCATGGATGCGGTTATAATAGCCGCAAAGCTGCTCCGCCATAGATTTATGCAGACCGTAAGGAGATACAGGCTTCGCTTCCGCCTCCTCTCCGACCGGCAGCTCTTTCGGATTGCCGTAGATGCCAGCGCTGGAAAAAAAGATCATCTCAGGACGCTTTTCTATGGTCCGCAGCGCCAGAAGAAGCTGATAGAGACTGTGCAGATTTCCATCTAAATCCGCCATCGGATCCACCACGGAAGCTCCCACGCTGGCGCTTCCGGCACAATGTAAGATCACATCCGGCCGCACACTGGTAAGAATAGAGGCTAATTCCGCCGACTCCTGGGACATATTGCACGAATAGTAGGATAAGCCGCCCTCTCCCGCATACTCTGCCGCCAGACCGATTCCTGTGATATCGTATTCTGTTTCAAAATATTCCTTCGCGCTTCTTCC
>CAZAMD010000033.1:9842-12875 GCA_964486485.1 uncultured Roseburia sp.
GACCGATTCCTGTGATATCGTATTCTGTTTCAAAATATTCCTTCGCGCTTCTTCCAATAAATCCATTGACTCCGGTGATTACCATGTTCCTCTTCATCTTCATTGTCCTAAATCATATCCTTCCTGTCTCTTCTTGCGCTTCCTCAAGCGTTTCTGTCTACCGGAACACACGCTCTAACGCTTTTGAGTATTCCAACGCTTCCCGATACATCGCTTCGATTCCCCGATCCACGTCCTCTATCCATTCCCTCTGAATGTGCTCCGCGATTAAGTCCGCCAGCTCCTTAGGCTGATGCGGGTCAAACAGCACACATTTCTCATTCTTCTGCTCCCTGTGCACAGGAATATCGGAAAGCAACACGCTTTTGTCTAAAACTTTTGCGTCCTCTAACACGGTTCCCCATCCCTCACAGAGGGACGGCTGCACAATAAAGCGCGCGTGTTTCATGATGCAAATCTGTTCCTCTCTGTCTACAAATCCAAGCAGCCGGATGTTATGTTTCACTTTATCAGACTCCATAATGGATTTTAACTGATTGATATAATCGGGATTGCGGTAATCCTCCAGATTTCCGGTAAACACAAAATCATAATCCGTAAGCCTTCCGCTTTCCAGCAGGAGCTGAATCGCCTGTACCATGACAAGGTGGTTTTTATGCTGCCAGAACTGGTTCGGAATGTAGATATAATTCCGGCGCAATCCAAACTTTTCTCTCACGGCTTCCTCTAATTCCGGTGTAATCTTTTGAATCTCCGGCTCGATATAGGAAACAAAATGCACCACTTCCACCGGACAGGTATGCTCCGGATAAAAGCGTTCCAGATCGTTTTTGGCGTCAAAGCTGCTTAAAACCATGGGTCTGCGGCTCATAACCATCTCAAGGAAATTCGCGTCCTTCCTCGCAATCTCCTCATCGGAAAAAAATTCCGGCAGATTTTTGTGCTGAAAATCGGGTATCCAGAAGATCCCTTTATTTTTAAACAGTCTTCCTGTTTTATTTAATTCCAGCGCATAGCAGTATTTCACTCCGCCAAACCAGACCCATCCTGCCTGAGCGAGGGCAAGCCTGACCTTCCCCTCATCCCCAAACACGCGGATCGTAATCTTACCCGCAAAGGGAGAGAAAATGTCCGCGTGTTTTTTGTCGATAAAAAGAACTAATTCATAGTGAGAGGTAATCGTTTCGTTTTGCAGACAGCTGAAAATGATATTTTTAATGTAATAGATACCGCCGATCCAGCCTCTGTTGCCTAACCCATTGAATAAAATTTTTTTCACTGTAGCCTCCATCTGTCGTCAACCTTAGCCGCGCTGCCCCATGACATAGGAAAGCGCCTCCATGCAGCCTTCCGCCACATGTGCAAAGGAAAATTCCTGCGCTTTTTGATAGCTGCGGTTTCCCATCTCCGCCAGTTTTCCCTCGGAAAAAAGCTTCTCTATCGTTCCCGCAAGAGCCTTCGTGTCCTCCGGATCCACAATGTAGCCGTTTTTCCCCTCTTCGATCAAATCCCTCGCTCCGTCGGCATACTTTGAAGCAATGACGGGGAGGGAGGCGCACATCGCCTCTAAGATGACCAGACCAAAGCAGTCCTCTCTCGTGGGGAGGATAAAGGCGTCGGATTCCATATACAGTCTGCGCAGCGCCTCCCCCTCCACATAGCCCTGAAATTCCACCCGTCCGGTGAGATGGTTTTCTTTCACCATCTGTTCTAAGAGCGGCCGCTCCTGTCCCTCTCCCGCGATCACAAGGCGGATATTCTCCCCGCACTCCGCCAATGCGGGCAAAAGCAGATCCAGTCCTTTCCTCTGGATGAGGCTTCCCACATACAAAAGCTGACCCGACCGGTACTGCTCTTTTTTTGCAAGATATTTTTGAATATCCACGGTCAGGTAGGAGAGAAAGCATTTCTCCGGATCCGCCCCGTAGGCAATCTGCGCTTCCTTTGATGCGGTGCTGCTGGCGATAAATGCCGCCGCTCGCTTGATGATGTAGCTTCGGGACAGCCTCTGTATCCTGCCGATGTTTTTTTCAGAATTTAAAGTACCGTCCGTCCAGCTGATAAACGGAATGCGGTTTTTACGGCACCAGTGCACAGCCCGCAGAATCGTCGGATTGTACTCCATGGCAAAGACAAGATCCGGCTTGATCTCCCGCAGGGCTTTCTCCACGCCCACAGGCAAAAAGATATAGCGGTCGTCAAAGCGCTTTCGGATAATCAGCGTGCGGGATTTCAGAAAATGACAATTTTTCAGTTCCTCTAACTCCACTGTCCACTTCCGGTTCTCCATGCCCGCACCAGAAAACATCACATGAAACTCGTATTCCCGATATGTTTTCTGTAAAAACACAAAAAAGTCCACCCGGTACGGAGAGGGAATATTGGTAATCAGTACGGCTTTTTTCATCGTCTATCTCCCCTCTGAGATACTCTCATAAATCTCCATCATTTTCCGGTAATTGTCCTCCGGACGCAGACGGTTTTGATAAAATTCTCTTGCGTTCTCCTTTAACTTCATCCGGTCTAAGCCTTCAAATTCTATCACTTTTTTCGCCAGATCCTCAGCGGAATTGTACGTAAACTTCACTCCGGTGACTCCCTCCTTTACCATCCCATCCATGTTTCCCACTCTTCCGGCGATCACCGGAACGCCGTAGGAATATGCCTCCGCGATGGTCATGGCAAAGGCCTCATAGCACTGGGACGTCATAATCACCGCCTTGGCATGGTAAAAACATTCCGCCATTGCTTCTTTCTGAAGGTATCCCAAAAACTTCACGTTTTGGATCCGGTGTTCCTCTACATAGTCCTGCATTTCCTCTCTCATAGGACCGTTTCCGGCGATATAAAGCTGTCTGTCGGGTATTTTCTCAAAGGCTTTGACGGCGATATCCACTCCTTTGAGCGCCTCCACTCTTCCGGCAAAGAGGTAGTATTCTTCCTGTTCCTGAACATTGCTCGGTTCAATCCCCTCCGCAAAGGTGAAGTTTGGTTTGATATAGACTTTTGAGGGATCTACGATTCCCTCCGATT
>CAZAMD010000033.1:12975-24575 GCA_964486485.1 uncultured Roseburia sp.
AAGGTGAAGTTTGGTTTGATATAGACTTTTGAGGGATCTACGATTCCCTCCGATTCGAGCAGCTTGTCCCTGTTAAATTCCGTCAGGCAGATAAAATTGACTTTCCGGTAAGTGCCGAGGATGCGGTGTACCTTTAAGATTGCCGCGCTGACAAAGCTCTGTGGCGCGCTGTTCCGGTAACACTTGTGTTTCACCGCGCATTTCAACCCTCCGGCAACGCATTCCTCGCAGATCCGGTTATCGCGGAAGAAAGACCCCGCCGGACAGAGCATCCGGAAATTATGCAGCGTCTGCACCACGGGAACACGGCAGCGGAAAGCGGCATAAAAGACCGAGGGGCTTACCATGGTAAGGGTGTTGTGTACATGCACCAGATCAATATGGTTTTCACGGATAAGCCTTTTCACCTCTCTTGCCGTCCGAAAGGAATAGACCGCTGTAAAAGGCAGCAAAAGCTTTCCAGCCAGGCCCTTTTCGTTTAATTCGGAATTGCTCCGGTAATACGCATATACGGTATGGCCGTGTTCCTCAAGAAGCCGCTTTTCATTCCTGACTACGACATCTTCCCCGCCTGGTATCTGATAAAAGTTATGCACCTGTAAAATCCGATACTGCTTCATATGGTCTGTTTCCCTTTCTTTAAGATATCCGGGTATAGCAGGATCCCTGTGAGCAGAATAAAGGGATTCATAAACCCATTCATTACAAACTGCTCTAAGACGGCATACAATGCCAATGTCCCCAGCATCACCAATTCTTTATAATGCCTCTGCCGGTAGAGAACAAACAGCGTGCGGCACACCAGTCCGAAAAAGAACAATGCCACCACCCAGCCGCAGTACAAAAGCACAAACATATAGGTATTGTCGATCAGCCCGAAATAATCGGCATAAAAATATTCCTGCGTTCTCGGATAGAGGGCCAGCCCCTGCTGGCGGTAGTAGCTGTTCATGATATAGATCCGTCCTGACACATAGTGATTGAGCAGCGCCATGACTTTATTCGCGCCGTCATAAACCACCATGGTGGCAAAACTGAACAAAGCCCCCACAGGTACGGACAATGCCAGGATCACTTTCCACTTGTGGTTTTTCACCGCTTTGTCAAAGAGTATCAATGCCCAGCAGAAGAAAAACACGGCAATGCCGGTCCTGCAGAACGTCAGCTTATAAAACAGGAGCGCCACGGCGGCAGTCATAAGGAACCATTTCCAGTTCAGCTTTTCATAGTTATGGTACAGCAGCAGCATAATCGTCAGAAAAACCGTCAGATACGCGTAGTTCGGCTCATTCAGCGCAAAGCTGTACACAGGTATCTCCGCAAATTTAGTATCCGGGGTCGTCTTGCTGCCGATATCGTAAACGCCAAACGCAGACCCGATGACTAAGACCAGGGCGCAGAAGACGCGGATATAGAGCGCGATTTCTATCATCAGCCGAAAGCTGCAGTTCTTCATGGCGATAATGGTCAGAAACAGCAGCAGCCATGTATTCTGCTTCGTAATGATGGAAAGCGCCAGTCCCAGCCCCACCAGGATGGCAGCCCACAGGATTTCCCGCAGAGTGTACTTCGTGGCCGCCAATTTTATCCCCAAAAACACGATTCCGAAAACAAAGAAATAGCGGTAAATATCATCTCCATGGTCATAGGCAAATGCTTTCATCAGGATATTGATGGCAAAATACCCATAATAGGCGGCAACCCCGATTCTTTCCCAATCTGTTTCCTGATATATCGTCTTTATTTTTTCCATTTACAGCCTCCATTGGATCAGTTTCCATGTTCCAGCACTTAGGTCATCGCTTTCCTAGGGCGGCATTCCTCAAAAATCCGGTAAATGACATAGCGGCCTTCCACCACATGTACCTTTTCATATCCATATTCTGTCAGATCTTCCGGTATCCGGTGGAACTCCGTGTCAAACACCAGATATCTGCAATCCCTGTTTTTCCCGATATCGGTGATGATCCCCATATCCGGCTCTTCCTTGCTCATCTCCGCATGGACAGCCGCTTCCTCGGCCTCGATATTCGTGATGAACCCTCCCGCGTTTCTGCCGTAGAATAAACCGACCGCGCTGCTGTACTGCCTCACATAACAGAGCATCTCGTTAGGGACTATGATTGTTTCTTTCCAGTCTTCCAGATTCCTCTTGACATAGTCGCAGATTTCCAGGACAGCCTGGGGAAGCTCGTATGCGTTTTCCTTTTCACGGTACGTCTCTTCCGTAAAAATCCGCTCTCCAGAAGCCGCGATGCACAGGAAACATACGGCAATGACCGCAGCCCGGAGCATATTTTTTCTGATCTTAAACGCCAGATAGGTCAGGACATAGGCAATCAGAAACGAAATGGGCAGCATCCACAAGAGCCTCCAATATACGCCGGAGAGAAATTTTGTCCCCACCGCCGCATAAAACAGGGGATTGAAGAAGAACAGCAGCACCAGCACCGATGGAAAAAACAGTTTCTTCCGGATCTCTCTCCCCATGAACATACAGCAGGCTAACGCCGCGATAAAAAGCAGCCAGTGCGCCAGTCCGCTCCTTCTGCCTATGAAATTCAGAAATTCATTCCAGACACCATAACAATATGCGATCATTCCATTCCCTCAACCAATCAGATAGTATAAAAGATATATGCCGCAGGGAACTGCCGCCATCCAGACGGAGAGCAGCTTTTTGAAGCTCCTGCTGTAAAAAAAATCAATCGTGCCGTAGAGAAACAGCAGCACGGGTACTGTCACTATGCCAATGCCCGATAGGAGACAGGCGGCATTGCTCGCCGCGTACAGACCGACGATCCAGCCCCTGTGGCACTCTTTCTGCAAAATCTGATACAGCAGATAGAAACATACCGGAAGCATCAGGCTCGCGCAGACTGCCTTTCCCTGCCAGATACGGAGCAGCAGCATGGCGGAAAGCGTGTGCGTGGAAGTATATCCCCACAGATGGAGCGCCGACAAAAGCAGCAGAAACACCAGTACTTTTTCCGCCGGAGCGCGCTCGCCCTGTTTTCCTTTAAGCAATGTGCTTCCGATCAGATAATACACCCCATAGCACAGGAGGATCAGGAAAAACGGCAGATAGGTGTGGGAGAGCACGGCCGGATGCATGCCGCTCATCTTGCTGCACATTGCGATGTACATTGCCCAGGGAGAGGTGTAATCTTTCCGTACTTCACCCTCATTCCAGTAAATCTGCTCGATGGTAATGGGGTCGTCCCAATACATGGTGTCATGCTCCACCGCCGAGACTTCCTCGGAGACAAATCTGGCATCATCGTCATCTCTGTGTTCATAGCGCGCCGGGATATACGCCTGCAGCAACACCAAAATCACCAGCAATGCCCCAAAAATCCAGGTCCAGATCCCGCCTGCCCCATTTGGGGAGCCGGACGGAACGCGCCTGCCTGCCTCAGCCGCGTTTCCCTTTTCTATCCTCTCGCTCCAGCGGCGCAGCACCAGGTAAAAAGATGCCAAAGACAGCAGAAGCATTGCCGCTTTCCACACCGCAAGCGCCTTTGTGAGGGACGCGTGGACTGCCACCATGGGAACCAGAATGATCTGAGCCACCGCCAGCATCGTGACGAATCCAAACATGAGCGCGTGGAGAAAACGTTCCCATCTTCCGCGGATCTTCAATGCTTCCACCCACAGGATGCCGATCCATGCCGGAAGCGCCGCAAACAAAATGCTCATGTTTATGATGTTTTTATAATTCATAGATCAAAACCCCATCGATGTGGATCCCGTTGATATCCGCCGTATTTTTTGCCCGGTACAGGCATTCGTTTTTCACCGTCCTTCTGCCGCATGCGACAAAGGTCTTTCCGCATAGTTTCGACACAGCATATGCCTCTGCCGACTTTACGGCATCCGCGCTGTTGACTACGATACACTCATATTTCCGGCTCATTTCATCCACGAAAGCGGCAAAACGCTTGTTCCCCGTGATATCTAAGCCTTTCTCCTCCCCGGGATTTCTGCAGACGGAATCCAGGTAGGCGTTCATTGCCAGCGGAGTCACCTGATCCGCTTCTCCCAGCACATAGCCGCTGATGGAGTGGGCTTCCGCTCCGCTCCCTTCCCCTCCCGCAAGGTCGATGTAAAGCGTCTTTTTCTGCTCGTTGGCATAACTCATCGCCAATTTCAGGGCTGCGTCTTTTTTGGGGCACTGCAAGGTTATGCAGCTGACCCGATTGCAGGAAGCGGTTTCGTCCTTTAAGAAAAGCGCCACTCTTTTGAACGCATCCTCATTGTCCGCGCCTTCTCTCAAAACGTCGATCACGTCTGTGTCCAGGCACTGGCGGATCTCCTCCGCATCCTTCGGCTTTTTGTAGATCAGCATCCAGAACGTATAGCATACAATCTCTACGATCACCCCAAGCAGGATGCCCGCGGTCACAGCTTTTAAAATCGCTTTCCTGAAATCCTCCTGGGTGATGGTGTAGGTTTTTAATTTTGTTATTTCACTTGTGGCATAAGGGGAATCTAAGATGCTGACGCATTCCCTGCCGATGACCTCCTCACAGGTGACTGCTGTGGCGGCGATCAGGCCATCCATGAAATCGGTCGCCTCCGCCTCGTCCATGATGGAATAATCTCCCTGATTGACGGGAAAGGTCACATAAAAGAATGCCACATCCGAATTTTCCCCCTGCTCTGTGTCAAATAAATTCTGATATTCCTGTACCGTCAGCTCATATCCGGTGATCTCCTTAAAGTTCTCATACGCCCGTTTGCTCGCAGCGATTTTACGGATGTTATTGACACGCTCGCTGGGATCCGCATCACTGTATAAGCTGACGAATAAAGACGCTACGATCTGCTGCCTGTTTTCATAAACTTCATTTTCTACATACTGGTGCAGGGAAACATATTTATACCCGCCGAGGGCGCCCGCGCATAACACGGCAAGAATTGCCGCGAGCCACCACATCCTTAAGTTATAACGGATAATCTCCGCAATGCTGTATTCCCTGTCCATCCTGTACTCTCTGCTCATCTTTCCCTCTCTTTCTGCCGCCTCCTGGCCGGCTTACCTGAAATTGAAAATCTTACTTTTCAATCCTGCAGCGTCCCTGCCTCTTCCGGTGTGTTCCGGCATTTCATTCCCCTCCCTTTTCAAACACGACTTTTATCGTCTTCAAAAGAATTTTAATGTCAAGGCCTATGCTCCAGTTGTCAATATACTGCACATCCAGCTTTACCACATCTTCAAAGTCCTTAATATCATTTCTTCCGCTGACCTGCCAAAGCCCGGTAATGCCCGGCTTGGCGCTTAACCGCCGTTTTTGATGGGACTCATACTGCCGGAACTCCTCCACCGTGGGCGGCCTTGTCCCCACCAGACTCATATCGCCTTTCAGCACATTGAAAAACTGGGGAAGCTCATCAATGCTGGTCTTCCGTATGAATTTTCCCACTTTTGTGATGCGGGGGTCATCTTTCATCTTGAACATAAACCCCTTCATCTCGTTTTGGTTTTCCAGCTCCTTTTTCCGCTCCTCCGCGTCTGGATACATGGAGCGGAATTTATACATATCAAAAAACCTTCCGTTTTTTCCCACGCGCTTCTGTTTGAAAAACAGAGGTCCCGGCGACTCGATCAGCAGCGGCGGCGCCAGAAAGACCGTGACCACAGCGGTGATCAGCAAGCCCGCGAGTGCGCCGGCAATATCCATCACGCGCTTTACAAACAGCATTTTCCAGTCGTAATGCTGATTTGTAAACGTCACAACCGGAATGCTCCCCATCATATCGAAGCTTTTATAATAGTCGAACTTATTCAGTATCTCGATGCTCACATGGACGGTAGCGCCCATATCCTCAAACTTTTCCACCACCCGGGCAAGAGCCTCTCCGCTGTCATAGGGGACATTGATGAATACCTCATCGACGATCTGTTCCTTGGCATACTGAAACATATTGGTATAGGTCGCCACCACGGGCACGCCCTCATACCATTTTCCCACCTGGTTATCATCTATGACGGCGATGCTGGAAAGACGGTGCGCCCAGTCATTGGAATTTTCCAGCTCCACCAGAATATCCTCCACTCTGTCGGAGGTGGTGACCAGAAACACCTGATTGGTGGCACGTTTATAGCGGTAGATCCTCAGCAGATAGTATTTCAGCACCACATGCGCGAGGAAAAACAGCGCCAGATTCATTCCCGCAATGCAAAAATACACGCCGCGGGATGCGTCTGCATTGTTATGCTGCAAAAAGATCGTCAGAGCCGTCACGAATATCAGCAGGACACTGGCCTTAAGCCCCGCCCAGAATTCCATCCATGTACTCCGTTTGATAAAATTGCTTTCAATATCCGAAAACAGCATCACCAGCATATATACCGCCAGGACAATTCCAAGGCTCTGCATCAGCTCTGTCTTCATGTTTTCCACGGATACCTTCCGATACCACACCAGCCACACATAGCCGCCCCCGAAATAACTCAGCAGGAAGCACGCCATATCTGCCAGCAGCAATATTACATTTTGTATCTTCTCTCTTGATTGGTACATGTAACACCCTTTCTGATCTCCTGCAGCTTATCTGTCATAACGCCGCGGTCTCATAGCTTTTCTCACATCTCCCCAGGGTAAAATGCACGTTCCATCTCTCCCCCGCGGGCGCGGGCCACACGCAGTCAAACCCAAATTCCGGCTTTGTCACCCGCCGCAGCTTAAGCGTTTCCGCCACATCCCGCCGCTCATTTCTGCGCAGCTCCACCGGCGCCTCTTTTCCATTGCTGCCGGTCACGCGGATGTGTACCGGAAGGATCCTTCCATCTTTCACCTTTGCAAATGCCCAGCCGCTTAAGACCGCCGTGCCGTCCTGATAATCCTGCCTGTCTATGTGGAATTGGATCTTCCTGACTTTCATCCATTCCTCCTCACGGAAGCACAATTCCCCGCCTCCCGATTCGCCAGGAAGCGTTTCCAAAGGCAGGATTTTCGTTCCCATGAGCTTTTGCGTATTGCGCACAGGCAGAGCGCCTTTTCCCAGATAGCGCTGGAACTGGCGTTCCATCTCCATGAAAGCCTGCTGCATCGGCCCGTCGATCTCCGCGAGATCCATCAGATCCTGCAGCGTCCATTCGGTATCATTTAGTATCTGGCAATAAGTAAAATATAATGCCCGGTAGATCATAAATTTCTTAGGAATGGGAAAAAGAAACGTCCACTCGTAGTCGATCACGTTCCATGGATATTCTTTCGGGTCTTTGCTGCCCTGGACTTCCGGCGCCGGCACCAGGATATTAGAGAAGATCAGATCAATATCGCAGACCTGGACCGCTTTTGTATCCTCCGGCAGAGAAACTCCGCCAAAGACCTTCCGAAACGCTTCCGTGGCTCGAAAGGGGATATCTCCGCCCGATTCCATGACCCGGCTGATATAATCGCTTAAGATCCCGCGCACCCTGTCGTGATCCTGGCGCAGCAGCGCCTCTTCCATCACCTCACGCAGGGTCATGCCGCGCACAAAAGGAAAGAAAGCGGCATTTCCTTCTCTTTCGCATTTGCAGAACACGATCCTGGAATCGGCATATTGCTCCGATAATCTGTCATAAGCCAGCTTCATATGGCTGATGTGCGGCTCCCCTTCGGGATACAGGCACCGTTTGTATACGGCGATCTCTCCCTGCTCTGTCTTTACCACATCTGTGCGGATGGCAAATTCTTTCGCCCGCTCATTGGAATATTTCGTGTAATACAGCTCCCTGCTTCTTTTTCCGCTCCTCCGATCCTCCGAGGCGCAGGCTTCAATCAAAAAGGAATTGGAAAATTCTGGAAACAGACCCTCAGCAAGGAGGCCGTCAAAAACCCTTTTTTCCTCAAACAGCTCATATCTGTCCCGCTCAAAATTCCTCCGGTTATCCGCTAACTCCCCCCGTTCCGGCTGGCAATTATCGGAATACAGCACCGAGGGAAATTTATAATCTGGATAGGGATAATACCACTGGAGAATCTCAAAGCCGTTTTTTAGAAAAAGCTTCTGATACTCACTTCTTGTATAGCAGCGTTCCCTTCTTTCGTCAGGATATCCCTCCACTCCGGCAAAATAGCCCCCGCCGTATTCCTCTCTGCATCCGGCAAAATATTTCAGCCCGAAACGGTTCGCGTCCGCAAGGAATATCCTTCCGTTTTCTGCCAAAAGCTCTTTCAGCTTCCGGAATTGTCCCGCTATCTCATAGGTTTTCCCTACGATCAAAATAACATCATATTTTTTATCGGAAGCCTTCGCAAAGTTTTCCCTGGTCCACACAGAAAGCCCCTCGCTGCCTTTGCACCTTTCCCGGATAATCTGCGCCTCCCGCTCCGTTTCCGCGACAGCCGTCACATCTTTTGCCATCTCTGCCAGTTTTCCCGTGAGGGCGCCGCATTCCGCGTGAAGCTCCAATATCCGCATCCCCTCTTCTAAGGGGAGGGAGCTGACTAAGTTTTCTCTCGCTTCCGACAGATGATAAAGCAGCTGATAGGATGCTCTGTCCTCAATGACGCCCTGATAAGCGCCCCGTTTACGTTCTTTCACAATCTCTAACAGTTCTTCTAACTCTTCCAAAGCTTAAACCCCTGTAAAAACCCTTTCTTAATTTCATTTTCCACTTTTTCTATGGCAGTCCCGGATTTCCCCTTGTCCCGCCAAGCCGATTTTCCGCCTCCCCGTTTCCGCACTCGTTCCCCTCGGGATTCAGCTCGTAATCGGCTTTCCAAAGCCTCTCCCCGGCGCGCTTCCCCGCTCCCTGCAGTAAGCGGCAAATCCGCCGTGCGCCCTATCCTTATCGGATAGGATCAGATCTTTTTCTGACATTCCCTCCGGCATCATCCACGCGATCCCCAGCTCCGGGTCATTCCAGAGGATCCCTCCCTCATCGTTCGGGTGGTAAAAATCGGTCACTTTATAGCAGAATTCCGCATAATCGGAAAGCACGAGAAAACCGTGGGCAAAATTTTTCGGTATGAAAAACTGTTTTTTATTTTCCGCGGAAAGCAAAACGCCATGCCATTTTCCAAAGGTCTTAGAGCCCTCCCGCAGATCCACCGCCACATCAAACACTTCCCCATTCACTACACGCACCAGCTTATCCTGCGGATGGCTGATCTGAAAATGCAGTCCCCGAAGTACCCCTTTCTTGGAAGCCGACTGGTTATCCTGCACAAACTGGCAGTCTATGCCCGCCTCCGCAAAATCACGGTAGTTGTAGGTTTCCATAAAATAGCCTCTGGCGTCTCCGAACACTGCCGGCTCGATCACTTTCAATCCCTCAATGCCGCTGCAATCCTCTGTCACTTTCATCTTTCCCATTGTATCTCTCCATTTTCCCTATTCTTTTCCATTTTAAGCTTACAGCCCCTCGGCGATCTCCATCAGA
Source organism: uncultured Roseburia sp. (assembly GCA_964486485.1). Taxonomy (GTDB): domain Bacteria; phylum Bacillota; class Clostridia; order Lachnospirales; family Lachnospiraceae; genus Roseburia. Next base: position 22,355 of record CAZAMD010000033.1, read on the forward strand.
TACTTGCCATAATCTGTCTTTAACAGGGGCTGCGCTAATGTTATGAGCTGCTCTTTATCGATGAATCCTCTTTTATAGGCAATCTCCTCAATGCAGGAAATATAAAGCCCCTGCCTCTTTTGGAACGCGGAAACGAAGTCTGCGGCCGCAAGAAGCATATCGTGGTTTCCCGTATCCAGCCAGGCGAACCCCCGGCCCAGCGTCTCCACATGCAGGGCGCCTCTCTGCAGATATTCATTGTTGACCGAAGTGATCTCGATTTCCCCCCGCGCAGATGGCTTCACATTCTTTGCGATCTCCACCACCTCATTGTCATAGAAATAAAGTCCCGGCACCGCATAATTGGATTTCGGATGCTCCGGCTTCTCCTCAATCGAAAGGGCTTTCCCGTTCTGGTCAAATTCCACCACGCCGTACTCCCTCGGATCCCTCACATAATAGCCGAAAATCGTAGCTCCTTTCTGGTTTTGCGTGCGCTCCGCGGCGCTGCGCAGCACCTTGGAAAAGCTCTGCCCATAAAAGATATTGTCTCCCAGCACCAGCGCCGCCGCATCCTTTCCGATAAATTCTTCCCCGATGAGAAAGGCGTCCGCAAGCCCTCTCGGTTCTTCCTGGACCGCGTAAGTAAAACGCATCCCAAGCTGGCCTCCGTCTCCAAGCAGCGATTCAAACACCGGCAGATCCCTTGGCGTGGAAATGATCAGCACCTCGCGGATCCCCGCCAGCATCAGAGTAGAAAGCGGGTAATAGATCATGGGTTTGTCATAAACCGGCATAATCTGTTTTGATATGGCTTTCGTCAGCGGATAAAGCCTGGTGCCGGAACCTCCGGCAAGTATGATTCCTTTCATAGCGCAACCTCCCATATTCCAGATACTACCGTATCCATCTTAAAACTTTCCTGCTATCGTTTTTTATTTTTTAATGCTTTTTGCGCGTCTCGCCATAGGCAGCTGACGGCCCCCGGACGCAGGGCTTAATAAAACGCAAACAAGCAGTATCGCCCAAAAGACGGTACTGCTGCCTGCATCTTTTATCTGTTCTGATACATATCCTCATAATATTTCTGGTAATCGCCGCTGGTCACATGCCTCATCCAATCTTCATGCTCAAAAAACCATGCGATGGTTTTTCTGATGCCGTCTTTGAACATCGTTTCCGGCTCCCAGCCGACCTGTGCTTTGATTTTATCCGGCGCGATGGCATAACGCCTGTCATGGCCTTTCCTGTCCTCCACATAGGTGATCAGGTCTTTGCTCACAAGCTTTCTTCTCTCGTCATTCTCCGGGAGCATCTCAAGCAGCGTCTCGATAATGATATTGACGATCTCGATATTCTGTTTTTCGTTGTGTCCGCCTACGTTGTAGGTTTCTCCCAGGATCCCTTTCTCCTGCACCATGTCAATGGCCTTTGCGTGGTCGTCCACATACAGCCAGTCACGGACATTCTTCCCATCGCCATATACCGGCAGTTTCCTGCCCTGCAGGGCATTATTGATGATCAGCGGGATCAATTTCTCGGGAAACTGGTACGGCCCGTAATTATTGGAGCAGTTCGTGATGTTTGCCGGAAAGCGGTAGGTGTCAATATAAGCTTTCACCAGCATGTCCGATGAAGCCTTGCTGGCGGAATAAGGGCTGTGGGGAGCATAAGGGGTCGTCTCATAAAAATAGGTCCCGTCGTCCTCTAAAGAACCATACACCTCATCTGTAGAAACATGAAGGAAACGCTTCCCTGCCCGGAAGCTGCCATCCGGCTGCTCCCACGCCGCTTTCGCGCAATTTAACATAACCGCTGTCCCCAGCACATTTGTTTTAACAAAAACCTCCGGATTTTTAATGCTGCGATCCACATGGCTTTCCGCGGCAAAGTGTACCACGCGGTCAATCTCATTTTCCTCAAAAATCTTCATGACCGCCGCCTTGTCCGTGATATCGGCTTTCACAAATGTATAATTCTCCCTGTCTTCAATATCCTTTAAATTTTCAAGATTCCCCGCGTAAGTCAGCGCATCCACATTGATGATCCTGATTTCATTCTCATATTTGCGAAACATGTAATGAATGTAATTGGAACCGATGAATCCGGCTCCGCCTGTCACTAAATAAGTTCTCATCTTTTTCTCCCATTCTGCCGCCCTCAGGCAGCTTTTTCCATAGATAGAATAGCTATATTTTACCATATTCTTTGTGCAAGCACAAGTTCTATCCGCTATCCATTC
>CAZAMD010000034.1:0-4222 GCA_964486485.1 uncultured Roseburia sp.
CCCGCTCATAAGCATTCTTGCGTACTCCTTCATGCAAGCATGATTCGCCCGCAAGTCTGCTTATGGCTGAACTGTTACCAAAAATCGCAGCCTGCCGGAATCTACGCACAGAGGATCTCCACGCAGCCTGCCGTCCGGTGCAGTTTGAAATTCGCCAGAAACTTCCAGTTCTCCTGCCTCAGCTCCCTGTCCAGTAAGTAGCTGAGCCCGTTGTGGTATTCCTTATCTTCTATGGCAAAGGAGTAGCATTCCCTCACATCAAAGGGATCCCCGGAAGCCATGCCGCGCATCCCGCGCTTTAACATCTCAAAGATCTGATACTGTCCGTCATTGAAATAATCCCGGTAATAGTATAAAAATCCCTCCGGCGGCTCCGCGTCGAGCCGGCGCATTCCGTACTCCCTGGAGGGATAATTGTTCTGCCGCTGCTCCCACACCCAGACGCCGTGAAAGCTCAGGCCGCCGTCTGCGCGGAAACGGGTTTCCCGCTCGATCTCCGCAAAATCCGGGACGTCTGTCTCGTATTCTTCCGCCAGCTTTTCACAGATATGGCAGAACATCTCCCGCATATCCCTGCATTTATAGTAATAATCCGCGTTATAATAGCTGCTGCCCGCCCAGGGTATCCCGCTTTCCTCCACCAGCCGCCTTCCCTCTTCGTTGTTTTTGCGCACCGCGTTCCTGGTGTTGGCGCGCTCGAAATACTCGTAGACCTCCGACAGGACGTCGTAGGCCCGGAACGGGTTTTTCGGGGCGTTCCCATACTCAATGCATTCCCGGCAATAGAGGCAGAAGACGCGCTCCACATAGGATTTTTCCGAGTTTCCGTCATAATATCTGCGCAGGGCGTCATAGCTGTCATAAAAGATCCGCTTGCCAGACAGCGCCTGGAGGCAGCGCACCACATGCACTACCGCGCTGTAATCCTCTGAAACATCTGGCAGTTCCGCAGACAGCAGGGAGAGTTCCAGCCAGTCCCCGGATGCCCAGACCAAGATGTTTTCCCATTCCGTCTGAACGCTTTCCCGCTTCGGCGGGAACATCCATTTGCTGTCAAAGCGCTGCTCTTTTCCCCTCTGCCTTATTTCCGTGCAAACGGCCCTTGCGGCAGGAGCGGGCTTTCTCCGCGGCTCTTCCTCTTCTCCTCCATGCCACTCCACATCAAAAAATTCCTCTTCATCGATCTTCCGCAGGACAATCTCCAAAAAAACCGTTCCCCAAAAACTCCTGCGGTACCGCTCCCGCTCCCGGAATTTATCCCTGCGGGAAGCTATGCGGGAAACGCTTCTTATCTTTTCTGAATACACGCTGCAACCTCACAAACTGCTTCCATCCGCCAAGCCAGCCGCGACTGCCTTCTCATGCCCTGCTGCGCTCTGCGGCATCTGCCGCCGGGAACCGGCATGGGAAGCGTCTTTCCATCTGTCTCGGAAGACTCCCGTTTTCAATTGTATCGGCTGTTCCGCCGGAAGTGTTTAGGCGTTCCAGCCGAAGATGGCGGCGGGACATTCCCTTGCCGTTCCATCCACCGGATAAACCGCGGCTGCCTGAGCCGGTGCAGGAGGAGGGCATCGGCTCAGCCGGCCGGTCTCCCGCTCAGATAGTCGTCGATCCCTTTCGCCGCCGCCTTTCCCGCCCCCATGGCAAGGATTACGGTCGCCGCTCCTGTCACGGCATCGCCGCCGGCATATACGCCCTCTTTCGAGGTGGCTCCGGTCGCCTCCTCCGCGACAATGCATTTCCTGCGATCCGTTTCCAGTCCGCTGGTGGTGGAGGAAATGAGGGGGTTCGGCGAGGTGCCGAGAGACATGATGACCGTATCCGCCTCCATCTCATACTCGGAACCCGGGATTTCCACCGGACTTCTTCTGCCGGAATCATCCGGCTCGCCTAACTCCATCCTGATGATTTTTATGCCTTTTACCCAGCCGTTCTCATCCACCAAGATCTCTGTCGGATTCTGCAGCAGATCAAAGAGGATGCCCTCTTCCTTTGCGTGATGCACTTCTTCGGCACGGGCGGGAAGCTCCGCCTCACTGCGGCGGTATACCACATGCACTTCCGCGCCGAGGCGCTTCGCGGTCCTCGCCGCATCCATCGCCACATTTCCGCCGCCCACTACGACCACTTTTTTACCGGTTTTAATGGGCGTGTCATAGTCCTCTAAGAATGCTTTCATCAGGTTATTCCTGGTCAGAAACTCGTTGGCGGAAAATACCCCCAGCGCCTGTTCTCCCGGAATCCCCATGAAATGCGGGAGTCCTGCGCCCGAGCCGATGAATACCGCCTCGAATCCCTCTTTCTCCATCAGATCGTCGATGGTGACGGATTTTCCGATGACCACGTTCGTTTCGATCCTGACCCCTAAGGATTTCACATTTTCCACTTCTGCCGCGACCACTTTCTGTTTCGGGAGGCGGAACTCCGGTATTCCGTAGCTTAACACGCCGCCCGCCTCGTGCAGCGCCTCAAAAATCGTCACGTCATACCCGGCTTTCGCCAGATCGCCGGCACAGGTAAGGCCCGCCGGGCCAGAGCCGATGACAGCCACCTTATGCCCGTTTGACTTCCCGGCTTTCTTCGGCGTGATCCCATGCTCCCTCGCCCAGTCAGCCCCGAAACGCTCCAGCTTGCCGATGGAGACGGGTTCTCCCTTGATGCCGCGGATGCATTTTCCCTCGCACTGGCTTTCCTGCGGGCAGACGCGTCCGCAGACCGCGGGGAGCGAGGAGGATTCGCTTAGGATCTGATAAGACTCCTCAAATCTTCCTTCTTTTATCTCCCGGATAAAGGCGGGGATATCGATGGATACCGGACATCCCTTTACGCACTGGGCATTTTTGCAGTTCAGGCAGCGGGATGCCTCAGCCATCGCCTCTTCTTCATTGTATCCTAAGCACACCTCTTCAAAGTTTGTGGCGCGCACTTCCGGCTCCTGCTCGCGGACCGGCACACATTTTAAAACGTCCATGATTTCACCTCTACACTTGACTTTTTCATTTACAGTTTCCGCAGCCGCCATGATGGGCAGCGCCCTCCTGGAATCTCAGCATGGCTCTCCCCTCTTCCGTCTTGTATTGCAGCTGGCGTTTCATTGCCTGGTCAAAGTCCACCAAATGCCCGTTAAACTCCGGCCCGTCCACACAGGCGAATTTCACTTCATTCCCCACCACAAGGCGGCAGGCTCCGCACATGCCAGTCCCGTCCACCATGATCGGATTCATGGAGACAGTGGTAGGGATCCCCAGCTCCTTGGTGAGCTTGCTCACAAATTTCATCATGATCATCGGGCCGATGGCGACACAGTGGCCATAGCGCACGCCCCTCTCCCAGAGATCGCGCAGCTGGTCTGTCCCCATGCCGTGGAAGCCGTAAGAGCCGTCATCTGTGGTGACATAGAGATTGGCCGCCACCTTCCGCATCTCATCCTCAAGGATCAGTAAATCCCTGGTCTTAGCACCCATGATGACGTCGCAGTCCACCCCGCGCTCATGCAGCCATTTTACCTGGGGATAGACCGGAGCGGTCCCCACGCCGCCCGCCACGAACACGATCTTCTTTTCCTTTAGCTTCTCTATGTCTTCCGCGATCAGATCCGAAGCGCATCCCAGGGGGCCGGCAACGTCCGCAAACGCGTCTCCTTCCTGCAAAAACGCCATGCGCTCTGTGGAAACCCCCACGCTCTGGAAGACGATCGTAACCGTTCCCTCTTCCCTGTCATAATCACAGATGGTCAATGGGATGCGCTCTCCCTCCTCATCCATTTTTACGATCACAAACTGCCCCGGCTCACAATGCTGCGCCGCGCGGGGCGCCCTGACATCCATAAGATAAATCTTATCCGCCAGCTTTTCTCTTCTTACGATGGGATACATACTCTTCCTCCTTTTCCTCTCTTACCTTGCACTCATAACTATATTAAAAGAAAAACCGCTTATTTTCAACGGTTTTTCCCCTATCCTCGCTCTGATTTTCCTTCTTGCCCTTCTTTTTCCCTTCTTTTTGATCCTCTTTTTGATTTTCTTTTTGATCTACTTCTTGCTCTTCTTTTTGATCCTCTTTTTGATTTTCTTTTTGATCTACTTCTTGCTCTTCTTTTTGATCCTCTTTTTGCTCTTCTTGATCTTCTTTTTGATCTTCTTTTTGATTTTCTTTTTGCTCTTCTTCTTGATCTTCTTTTTGATCTTTTCTTGCTTTATCCTGTTTTCCCTCATCCTGCCGT
>CAZAMD010000034.1:4322-7144 GCA_964486485.1 uncultured Roseburia sp.
TTGATCTTCTTTTTGATCTTTTCTTGCTTTATCCTGTTTTCCCTCATCCTGCCGTCATTTCGCCTTGGAAAATAGGATACGGTCGTTATCCAGATCCCTGCCCGCATTTTCCGCGAACTGTTCCAAAAGGCCGTCCACGGTCATGCCGTCGCGCTCCCTGCCCCTGATATCCAGAAGAATGCTTCCGGCATCCATCATGAGCGTGCGGTTTCCAAGCTCCAGTGCCTGCTTCATGTTGTGGGTCACCATCAGGCAGGTGATCTTCTGCTCCGCTACGATCTTCTTTGTCAGAGACAGCACTTTCTCAGCGGTGGCAGGATCCAGGGCCGCCGTATGCTCATCCAGCAAAAGTATTTTTGGCGTTACCATGGTTGCCATCAGCAGGGTCAGCGCCTGACGCTGGCCGCCGGAGAGCAGTCCCACCGGCTGTTTCATCCTGTCCTCTAACCCCATGCCGAGCAAAGAGAGCTGCTCTTTGAATTTCTTTTTGTCTGCCGCGTTGATCCGGCTGAAGTAGGCATGATTCGAGGTCTTTGCCCGCAGATAGGCGAGCGCCATGTTTTCTTCAATGGTCATGTGGGGCGCCGTCCCCCGCAGGGGATCCTGGAACAGGTGGCCTATCACTTTGCTGCGCACATGCTCCTTCTGATAGGTAATGTCTTCCCCGTCCAGCATGATCAGTCCCCGATCCACATAAAAAGCGCCTGTGATAGCGTGGAAAAGAGTGGACTTTCCCGCTCCGTTGCTGCCGATGATCGTGGCGAAATCTCCATCCTCTAATTCCAGATTCAAGTTTCTGAGGGCGCATTTTTCATTTACCGTCCCCGGGTGATAGGTTTTGCTGATACCTTTCATGAGCAACATGCTACCGCTCTCCCCCTTTCTGACTGTCCCTCTCTGCAAGCTCCTTGAGATAGACAAGGTTTTCCGCCCGTGTCTGCCGGCGCTGCCTGAGAAAAGCGCCCTGCTTTTTCAGGTAGGGCAGCGCGATGGCAATTGCCACAATGACTGCCGATACCAGCTTTAAGCATTCTGCCGGCACATTGAGGCGCAGCGCCACCGCCACGATGAACCGGTAGAGGCAGCTTCCTAAAATGACGCCCGCCACGCGCTTTAACATGCTGCCTTTCCCGATGATGGACTCTCCGATGATCAGGCTGGCGAGCGCGATGGTCACCATGCCTGTTCCAAGGTTGATATCGCAGGATTTCTGATACTGGGCGAGCAGTCCCCCGGAAAGCGCCGTCATGGCGTTTGCCACGCAAAGGCCGATCGTGACCATGACGCCGGTATTGATGCTTGAGGCCCGCACCATGTCGGGATTGTCCCCTGTGGCGCGGATGGAAAGGCCCAGCCTGGTGTTTAAAAACGCAGACAGCAGCATGCCGGCCGCCGCCACGACGGCCGCCGCCACGATCAGCTTGTACCAGCCGCCCCCGATGCCCTCTTTCGCCCAGGAAAACAGCGTATCGCAGGAGAAGAGATTGATGTTTGAGGCAAATCCCATCACCGCGATATTGATGGTATAGAGTCCCGTATTCACAATGATGCCGGCAAGGATCGACGGGATGCCCATCTTTGTCTGCAGGAACGCGGTGATAAAACCGGAACAGACCCCTGCAGCCACCGCGGCAAAGAGTCCCAGGACGGGATGCCCGTTTAAGGTCACGGCCGCGCAGACCGCGCAGCCTAAGGTAAAGCAGCCGTCCGTCGATAAGTCCGCAATGTTTAACAGGCTAAAGGAGACAAACAGCGCCAGCGCTACCAGCGCATAGATCAATCCCAGCTCCAGCGCGCTTTGTATGATGGAAAGCGTAATGATAGAACCCATATTCCCTCCGGTCGTCTTATCTCTATGATTTATTCAAATTCCTCTGCTGTGACCACTTCTTTCAACTCCGCGCACATCGGTTCCAGCTTTGCGTAATCGATCCCGAGCGCTTCCGCTACCTCTGTATTGACGGTGACAATCCCGCTATCGAGGGTGCGGACGGGCATATCCGCCGGATTTTTCCCCTCCGCCAGGACCGCCGCCGCCATGTCCGCCGTCACTGTTCCAAGCTCCTCATAATTGACGCCATACCCCAGGAACGCTCCGTTTAAAGCAAACGAATCCGCTCCGGTATAATGCGGGATGCCAGCCTCCGTGAACTTTTCAAAGATCGCAAGCTCTGCCGTCATGACCGTGTTGTCCGTCGGCGTAAAGATCGCCTCCACGCCCTCTGCCACGAGGGAATCCGCCGCAGCGGAGATCTCCGCGTTGGTAGTCCCCGTTTTTTCCACATAGGCGATCCCGTTTTCCTCACAGAATGCTATGGCGTCCGCTATCGGGTTTTTGGAAGAGTTCTGGCTCTTGTCGTAGAGCAATCCCAGCTTCTTGATCTCCGGGTCTTCCGCCATGATCAGTTTCATTATGGCAAGGGTGTCCAAGGCATCGGAAGTGCCTGTGATATTGGCGCCCGGAGCCTCTAAGTCAGCCACAAGCCCTGCCTCCACCGGATCGGAAACGGCAGAAAACACGATGGGGATCTGCGCGTCCTCCGCGGCGTTCTGCATCACCATCGCCGCCGGCGTCGCAATGGGGATCACCACGTCCACCTGCTCTGCCACCAGGTCCGCCGCGATCTGGTTTAAGGCAGAGGGATCCGCCTGCCCGTTATAGGTGTAATCCTCATACGCAAAGGTGACTCCCAGCTCCTCGCCTTTGGCGTCCAGTTCCTTCTCGATGGCTTTTTCTATCTGATTCAGGGAAGCGTCATCCACATACTGGACAATGCCCACTTTATAGACCGTTCCCTCTGTTTCGGTTTCCCCGCAGCCGC
>CAZAMD010000034.1:7244-10226 GCA_964486485.1 uncultured Roseburia sp.
TGGACAATGCCCACTTTATAGACCGTTCCCTCTGTTTCGGTTTCCCCGCAGCCGCTTCCGAAAGCTGCCGCTATCACCGCCGCGCAGAAAGCTGCCATTCTTTTTGTCATAACATTTTTTGTCATAACATTTTTTGTCATAACATTTCCTCCTCTTTTTGCACTCTTCTCTTGATACTTTCATACTCTAATGGTATAAAGTCGTTTTGTCAACCGGTTTTCCGAGAATCTTCCCCTGCCGCGCATATTTCTTTATTTTCCTCTGGACTTTCTGCTATTTTGTATTATAATGATAAGAGTCTACAAAGGTTAGGCCGCATTTTAAGAAGGGAGAGTTGTATTTATTATGTACCAGTTTACCACAGACTGCCTGATCGGTATCGAGGAGCTTGACGAGGAACACCGCACCCTTTTCCGGATGATCAACGAGGCTTTTGACCTGCTTTCCGAACCATCCCAAGCTCCCGTTGTGCTAAAAAGCCTTATCGAGAAATTGAAAGCATATGCCGCCACTCATTTCGCGCATGAGGAAGCCTGCATGAGGCGCTTAAATGACCCGGAGCTTCCGCTGCAGAAACGGGAGCATGCCTTTTTCCTTAAGAAAATAAACTCTTACGATTTCGATTCACAGGCCGACGCCGCTGCCTCCGCCGAGGAGCTTCTGACCTTTTTGGTGCGCTGGCTCTACCGCCATATCCTGGGGAGCGACATCATGATCGGAAAGAATTCTGTCAAGGAAGACGATCCCTTTGTCTTTACTGACAGATATAAAACCGGCATCGAGCTTATCGATGACGAGCATCGCCGCCTCTTTGCGATCATCGCGGAAGCCAACGCGCTCATTCATGATGAAAACATGCATGACAAATACGATGAGATCATGCAGATCCTCGGCAAGCTCAAGGAATATGCCGAATTTCACCTCCGGCACGAGGAAGAGCTCATGGAGGCCATGCAGTACCCGGATTTTGAGATCCACCATATGGCCCATACCGCTTTTATCGATCGTTTCGTGGGGCTTAACTTAGACGAATTAAACAGCATGGACGCTGATCAGCAGAAATTCCTGACGGATCTTCTGTCCTTTTTGCAGAACTGGCTGGTAGAGCATATTTTAAAGTCTGATAAGCTTGTCGGCGAATACCAGAAACTGCTCTTTTGACCGCTTGCCCCCTTATAATCCCAGCCTCCGATAGCGGTCTGCGCAGGCAAAAAATTCCTGCTTCCTCGGTTTCGCCAGTCCGCAGGGCAGATAGCTGCCCTCGCAGATTGCCGCCATGCCTTTCTGCTCCATGATCTCATACAGGCGGTCCGCCACTTCCCTTAAGGTTTTCCTCCCGTCAAACAGATGCTGGTTGGCGTATTTTAACAGATACCCCAGGCAGGCCAGCTGCTCGCTGTCCGCTAATTGCTCCACATAGCGGACATCAATGGTCTCTTTATTGATCGCTATGCCGTCCCGCCCCATCGTCTTGATCTTGATCCTGCCATCCTCCTTCATCCTGTTATCCGGCCTTACCCTGCGGGCAAAATCCGGCGTTTGCGCCTCCGGGATCTGCTGCGACGGCAGAGGAAACTGCTCCGCCTGCTCTTTGGCAAAATCTGTGATCTCCAGCGGCTCATAGCGGTTCATCTGGAGGATGCAGTCCGCCTTATGGAAATAAGAGCCGGAGCTTCCCGCCACTAAAACCGTGGAAATGCCATGCTTTTTGTAGAGTTCTTCCACCCTGTCGATAAATGGCACGATCGGCTCCGCGTCGCGGTGTACCACGCGCTGCATCAGCTCGTCCCGTATCATGAAATTGGTGGCGCTTGTGTCCTCGTCTATGAGGAACGTCCTTGTTCCCGCCTCCATGCTCTCCACCACATTCGCCGCCTGGGAAGTGCTTCCGCTGGCGTCTTCCGTATAAAAAGAGACGGTATCCCTGCCGTTTGGCAGATCGCGGATAAACATGGAGATATCCGTGCTGCGGATGCTGCGCCCATCCTCGGCGCGGATCTTCACAGCGGTATCCTCGGTGATGACATACTCCCTCCCGTCCCCCGCAATGTGATCATAGACTCCGGCTTCCAAGGCTTTCAGCAGGGTCGATTTTCCATGGTAGCCGCCCCCTACGATCAGGGTGATGCCGTTTCGGATCCCCATCCCTGCGATCTTGCCGCGATGGGGCAGCTCGAAGGTGACTTCCATGGATTTTGGGGAGGCAAAGGGAACGGCATTCTTCATAGGCCTGCCGGAAATGCCCGATTCCCTCGGCAGAATGGAGCCGTTTGCCACAAAGGCAGTAAGGCCTAAGGCGCGCAGCTGTTTCCTGATGTACTGCTGGTCTTCGGCCAGATCCGCCGCCGCTTTTACCTCCTCGCTTTTCAGAGAGGCATAAAACAATGATTTTTTCACGCACTCCGGCAGGAATCGGAAACAGATCTTTTCCAGTTCTCCGGCGTTGATGCTGCGCCCGTTTGCCGGGAATCCTATCTCCATCCGCAATATCATGTCCCCTGTCGCCCCGTCTATCTCACAGGCGCTGCGCTCTAGCACTTCCTGTCCCGGACGGCTCACCGCCATCAGGCCGCTCTTTCCCGAGCCTCTCGCCTGAAAGGAAACCTGCTCGACGGATTTCCCAAACTGCCGCAGCAGATAATCCTGCAGCGCCACGCGCCTGCACGGCTCTTTCCATAATCCCTCCGGGAATCCCGCCTGCTTCCCCCGGATACGGATGCTCGCCTTTGAGGGGGCGGCGAAGGGATCTCCCTGCACATGATCGATGGAGAAGAGATAGCCCGGAAATTCATAGATGCCTTTCGTGCTTTTGTATGCCGGATAGCCCTTGCGGTCAATGCTCTGTAATATGTTCCTCAGTTCGTTCTGTGACTTCATCGCGCTTTTTTCCTTTTCCTTTATTTCTTGTTCTTTTATTTTCTTCTTTTTTTCTTTTCCTTTATTTCTTGCTCTTCTGTTTTCTTCTTTTTTTCTTTTCCTTTA
>CAZAMD010000034.1:10326-15310 GCA_964486485.1 uncultured Roseburia sp.
TCCTTTATTTCTTGCTCTTCTGTTTTCTTCTTTTTTTCTTTTCCTTTATTTCTTGTTCTTCTGTTTTCTTCTTTTTTTCTTTTCCTTTATTTCTTGTTCTTCTGTTTTCTTCTTTATTTCTTTTCCTTTATTTCTTGCTCTTCTGTTTTCTTCTTTTTTCTTTTCTTTTTTCTTTTCCTTTATTTCTTGCTCTTCTGTTTTCTTCTTTTTTTCTTTCTTCTTTATTTTTTTGTTCTTCTATTCCGCTTTTTTATCCTTTAACATATCCATTTTCATCTGATAGTACGCAAGGCTCATATCCAGATAGTGGACATGGGGATTCTCAAAACGCTGCTCCTCTTCCCAGACCTCGCTGGCAAGCTGCCGCTCTACGAATTGGCGGATGCTCTCCAGGGAAGCCTTTTCTGTGATGCGCCTGCCATGCGCCACAACCTGATGCTGCAATTTGACAGCGGTGCAGTTTTCAAAGTAGCGGTGCTTCCAGGGCTTCGCCGGGTCTGTGTAGCGGTAGGGGGCGGAGAGATCCACCTCTTCTCCCGCTTTCACGATCAGGTCTGCGATGGAATGGCCTGTCTCATCATAGATCCGGTAGATATCTTTCAGCCCCGGATTGGTGATCTTCTCCACATTTTCAGATACTTTGATGCGGGGGGAAAAAACATCTCCCTCCTCCACCGCCGCGATTTTATAGACAGCGCCGAATACCGGATCGGATTTGGCGGTGATCAGGCGCTCTCCCACGCCGAAGCTGTCGATTTTCCCTCCCTGCTGCAGAATGGAGGTAATGGTGTATTCATCGAGGCTGTTGGACACGATGATCTTGCAGTCCTCTAATCCCGCCGCGTCCAGGGTTTTCCTGATCTTCTTGGAAAGGTAGGCAAGATCGCCGCTGTCGATGCGGATGCCCTTTAACCGCCTGCCCATCGGCGCTAAGACTTCCTTTGCCACGCGGATGGCATTGGGGATGCCGGATCCGATCACATCATAGGTGTCTACCAGCAGCACCGTGCCGTCGGGATAATTCTCCGCGTAACGCTTAAACGCCTCATACTCATCTTTATAATACATGACCCAGCTATGTGCCATCGTGCCGCTCACGGGAATGCCAAACAGCTGTCCTGCCAGCACCGTGGCAGTGGATGCGGCTCCGCCGATGTAGGCTGCCCTTGCCCCGTATACCGCCGCATCCATGTTGTGGGCGCGCCTCGCTCCAAAATCCGATACGCTCCGCCCCTCAGCAGCGCTTACGATCCGCCTGGTTTTCGTGGCAATCAGCGACTGATGGTTCACCTGCGCCAGCAATGCCGTTTCGATCACCTGCGCATCGATGAGGGGCGCTACCACTGTGATGACAGGCTCGTTGGGATACATGATGGTTCCCTCGCGGAAGGCATACACATCTCCCTGAAAGCGGAAATCGTCCAGATAATCCAAAAACCCCTCCGTAAATATATGCAGAGAGCGGAAATAGTCGATGTCTTCCCTGTCAAAGTGGAGGTTCTCAATATATTCCAAAATCTGCTCTAAGCCAGCAAAAATGGCAAAACCGCCGCCATCGGGATTGCTGCGGTAAAACACATCAAACGCTACCCTCACATCCTTGCTCTGGTCGTTAAAATAGCCGTTTGCCATGGTCATTTCATAGAGATCCATCATCATGGTCAGATTCCTCTGCTCGCTCTGTTTCATTTCCAGCCTTCCTCCTGTATCCGATCCTTATCCAGCCAGCGATGTTATCCTTTCCGCCCGGACAGCAGCCTTGCGCATCCCGATTGCTTATGGCCAAACCGTTTCCTTTTTAAGGTTATTATAAGGAGACTCCCCAGAGAAATCAACCTCTTTCCCGTTTCCCCGGGGGGGGTTCTCCTCAGAAAGCCGGCAGCCTGCCGCAGAAATCCCCCTCTCTTCCCTCTTCCACGCTCCAGGGGAGGTCCCGCCTTTCCTAATCCAGCAGCTGTGTCATGCCGCCCAGCATCACCGGGAGGTTCGCCTGATAGATCGCGTCAAACTGCGACATGGGAATGGGATTTTGGCCCAATCCCACCTCAATGGTATATCCCGGCCTGTCATACTCCTGAATGAACCAGTCCTTATATCCGGCATAGGCCGACGCGGACGGGGTCAGCTCTACGGCATAGCCGCTGACCCTGCCGAAATACTGCGCGATTTCCGCCGATCTCTCCGGCTCGTAATCCAGATATTTCCAGTAGATCACCTCTCCCTGCGTGTGGTAGGCGATGATCAGCAGGAAGTCATGGGCTCTGGTAAAATGATACACGGCGAGGCTTTCCGGCGCCGTCAGCGGGGCGGGCCCCACATAATCCCTGGGCGCCGGCTTCGTATAGCCCTGGGCATATTTTATGAGCTTTGCCTCCTCCCAGCCCGCCGGGAACTGCAGGTTTAAATCCACTCCGTCAATGTTGGCTTTCCAGCCGTCCGGAAACGGAATGGCAGGAAAGTCCGCCGCGATGCGCACTGCCTGGCGGTAAAAATCACCGCTTTTTAATATGCCGTTTACCAGATCCACTCCGTCGGGATTTACCATAGGGATCAGGTAGAGGCTGAAGTTTTCATATAATTCTTGCGCGGGAAACCCTCCGGCGTCCTCTCCCCTTAAGAACTTCCCGCGGGCATCGCAATACTGCTCCGCAAAGGCCAGCAGTACGGGCGAAGTAATGCTTTCATTGGCATGGTAGGAGGCGCTGTAACAGACCTCTTTCTGCCCGTCCCCGATCTTTAGGTACGGGATATGTTTCCCCATCACGCTTCTCCCGACCGTGCCGGCCGTCAGAAAGGGATAGCGCGCGCGGAGCCCCTCCAGAACGTACTCTAACAGCTGGTAGGAATAGCGCACGTCAGATGGCACCAGCGGAAAGCCTAAGGGGACCGTCAGGACAGAGCCTGCCTGCAGATTCTGCGGATCCGCCAAAGGATTCGCCGTCAGAACCGCCCCTTCCCCCGTCCCGTATTCCCGCGCTATTTTCCTGATGGTATCTCCCTTTTGGACCGTGTGCTCCACATAGCCTTTCAGATAAGGGATCAATTTCTGCCACACTTCCCCGCTGACGATGCAAGGCCCCTCTGTTTTTAAAAACGCCTGCAGAGAACCGCAGGTTTCCCTTCCAAAAATGCCGTCTACCCGCACGGGGTACCCTGCTCTTTGCAGGGCAAGCTGCAGATATTCTACCTGAGTCCCCCGATCTCCCGGAAATAAATAGTTCATGCGTTCACCTGTTTTCCATAGAATCTGTTTTATTATATGAAACAGATGGCCGTTTGTTTCTCCCTCATCGCCATATGATCAGGCCCATATCACGCCCGCCGCCCGCTTTCTTTCCGCAACGCGGCAAGGGCCGCTGCCATAGCCAAAAGCTCCGCCTTCTCCCTGCAATGGCAAAACAGATGCCAGAGCCTGTGCCGGTCATCGCCCCGATGGCAAAGATCAGGCTGTAGAACGGAAGCGTCATCCTTTCATCTGATCCGCCAGAGCTTCAAATTCCTCCCGCACTTCCTGGAAACATTCCATAAGCTTTGGGGAAAACACGCCGCACTCCCCCTGCAGGATCATGTGGAACGCTTTTTCTTTCGGGCAAGCGGCCTTATATACGCGTTCGGAAACCAAAGCGTCATAGACATCCGCAACAGAAACGATCTGCGCCGAAAGAGGGATCTCCTCTCCCCGCAGCCGATCCGGATATCCTCTTCCGTCATACCTCTCATGATGATGCCTGCAGATCTCATAGCTGGCCTGGCGGTAATCCTCCTCCCAGATATCGCCGACAGTACGGATGATCTCACAGCCTCTGGTCGTGTGCGTCTTCATATTCTCAAACTCTTCCGGGGTCAGCTTCCCCGGCTTTAAGAGGATTTTGTCAGGGATCACGATCTTGCCGATATCATGCAGGGAACTCGCGTTTACAAGCACGTCGATTTTCTCCTCATCCAACCCGTACTCTGGATATTTTACCATCATCTGCATGGCAAGAAGCCTGGTAAACCCCTTTACCCGCTTGATGTGCTGGCCGCTCTCAAGATTCCGGTATTCCACCACCGTTCCAAGGATTTCTATGATCCTTTCATTGTTCTCTTTTAGTTTTACCGCCTGTTCTTTCAGCCGCCTGTTCTGTCTGCGCAGGGTTCGGGTCTGATTCTCCACCTTTTCTTCCAGCTTGTTTTTGTACGCGAACAGCTCCACCATATTCCGGATCCTGTTTTTGATCAGCAGAGGCTCAAACGGCTTATGGATGAAATCGGCGACTCCGAGTTCAAAACACCGGTTTTCAATATGGACCGCTGTCTCACCGCTGATGATCAGGACGGGCATTTTTTTCATCCATCCCCGCTCCTTCATCTCCTCCAGAACGTCAAAGCCGTCCATGACCGGCATCTGCAGATCCAGCAAGACCGCCGCGATCGCGTCGTCGCAAGACGCCATCTTCTCAATCGCCTCTTCCCCGTTCTCCGCCATGAGAACGCTATAGTCCTCTTCCAGGATCTCCAGCAGCAGCTCTCTATTCAGTTCAACATCATCAACCACCAGTATCGTTTTCTGCATCATGTCTTCCCCCAAACCATTTCCCCTGTCTGTTTATTCCAATTTTTCAATCGTTTTCACTAAGACGTCATACTTTTCTTTTATGGCATTGAAAATCTCCCTCTCCTGCGCGCCGCATTGCCCCGCGCGCAGGCGTTCTGTCAGATCCTCCACGGAAGCGAACAGATCCGTAAATGCCAGATTCTGGCTGACGCCTTTCAGGGAATGGGCGGCCAGAAACGCCTCTGAGCAGTCCCCCGCCTCCATCGCGGCGCAAAGCCTCTCGTAAGAGCCGTCTTTTAAGAATAAGCGCAGGAATTTTTTTACCCTCTCCTCATTCCTCATTCTTCCCAATATTTCCTCATAATTCCCTTTTATCCGGGAATAACACTCTCTCACATCCATGCTTTCCTCCATGCTTTCTTCCCATGCCTTCTTTCACGCTTTCTT
>CAZAMD010000034.1:15410-19759 GCA_964486485.1 uncultured Roseburia sp.
TTCTTTCACGCTTTCTTTCACGCTTTCTTCCCATGCTTTCTTTCATGATTTCTTTCACGCTTTCTTCCTATGCCTTCTTTCACGCTTTCTTCCCATGCTTTCTTTCATGGTTTCTTCCATGATTTCTTTCATGCTTTCTTTCATGATTCCTTTCACGCTGCGGCCATGTCGGCTCTTTTGGTTTTCCCGGTTTTCTTCCGGCCTTTCGGCCTTTTCATTCCGCGCATAAAATATTTTTCAACACCCGGAACAGTTCCTTTTCATTTAAAGGCTTTGCCAGGTAATCATTCATGCCGCTCTTAACGGCAAGCTCCCGGTCTTCCTCAAACGCGTTGGCAGACAGCGCGATGATCGGCAGGTCCGCCGCGTCCTGCCGCGGCAGCGCCCGTATCTGCTTTGTCGCCTCATATCCGTTCATGACGGGCATCTGGATATCCATCAGTATGGCATCGTAATACCCCTCCTCCGACTCCCTTACCATGTCCACCGCAATCGTGCCGTCCGCCGCCGTATCTACCCGGACTCCGGCATCCTTTAGAAATTCCGTCGTGATCTCTCTGTTCAGTTCGTTGTCGTCTACCACAAGTATCCTGCTGCCCGTGAAATCCAGCGCCTCTTCCTCTTCCGTGAAAACCTCTCCCCGCCTTACGTTTCGGACGTTCATCAAAGCCTCTCGCAGGTCCGAGAGGAACAGCGGCCTGCTGCAGAAGCGGGAGACTCCCGCCTCTCTCGCTTCGCTCTCCATGTCTGTCCCGCCACAGGGAGTGAGCAGGATCACCGGCGTGCCGCCCTTCTCCGCGCACCGTATCGAGCGGACCGCCTCAATCCCGTTTTCCTGCGGCGTCCTGCAGTCAATGATAAAAGCTTCATACGCGTCTCCCGCGCCATATGCCCTTTTTATATGCGCCGCTGCCTCTTCCCCGGAGCGGGCGGCCTCTCCGCGCACGCCCAGCCTTTCCAGCATATGGATGAGGCCTGCAGGTGCGCCGGAGCCGTCATGCACCACTAATACATGGCAGCCCCGCAGCTCGTTTTGCTCCGGCGCCTCCCTGCTCTGGAGGCGGAAGGTCAGGTTTACCACAAACCGGCTCCCTTTCCCCACCGCGCTCTCCGCCTCAATGGTCCCGTTTAACATATCGATGATGCTCTTGGTGATCGTCATGCCAAGGCCCGTTCCCTGCTGCCCGCTGACAGTCGTGGTGTTCTCTCTCTCAAAAGGCTCATAAATATGCTCCAAGAAGCCTTTTGACATGCCGATCCCCGTATCTTCCACCACAAACTCGTAGGAGCCGTACCCTTTCCGCGGGCAGGGCTTCTGGCGGAACACCACCGATATGGAGCCTTTGGGATCCGTGAATTTAATGGCATTGCTCAAGATATTGATAAATGCCTGCTCTATCTTTAAGGGGTCGGTGTAGATATCCTCATCCGCCACGTCTTCCGCCTCCACGGAAAACGCGAGCTGCTTTGCGCGTATCAGGGGCAGGATCATATGTATCATGCTGTGGATCCTCTCGGAAAGGCTGCATGCTTTTTCCTGGATCGTCACCCTGCCTTTTTCGATATGGCTCATATCCAGCACGTCATTGATCAGATTCAAAAGATGGTTGCTGGATGCCTGGATTTTTTTCAGATATTCCATGACCCGCTCTTTGTTGTCGATATTATTCTCCGCCAGCGAGGCAAAACCGATGATCGCGTTCATCGGCGTGCGGATATCGTGAGACATATTGGACAAAAATATGGTCTTTGATTTATTCGCGTACTGCGCCTGCGCCAGGGCCTCTTTGAGCATGATCTCGTTCTGCACCAGATCTTCAATGTTCCGTATGGTCAGAACGGCGCTCTTTAATTCGCCGTCCACGCGCTCGCGGGCGAGGAACGTGGTGACATACCATTCGTAGATGCCGGATTCTTTCTTCCGGCGGTAGCGCATTTCTATCATGTCTTTTTCCCGCAGCGCTTTTTTTACATTGCCGGCAAGCAAAAATGCCTTTATGTCCCCTTCCTTGTCATTGTCTATCTTCCCTTTCATGAAATGCCGGTCTATCATGCCGGAATAACGGCCGAGTTCCTTCCCCCTCTGGTAATCCGGGTAGAGCATCTGGAAAAAATCGTTCTGGAAATCGACATAATAAATCTCTTCGTATTCATGCACGGTAGTGGCAAAGACGTCCATCAGTATGTTCCGGTCTTCCGGCCCGTCAAATAGCAGCGTGCCGTTCGACTTCTCAAAGCGGTCGGTCACATCGTATAAATACACATAATACATCGGCCCGTTCACCTCGTCATAGACGAAGTTTCCGAAGTCCTCTACATACCGGATTTTCCCATCCTTGCGCACGATCCGGTAGTCCGCATAATCCATCCCGTCATTCTGATGCTCGATCTGGCGCCGGACGCCGGACTCCACCTGTTCTAAATCCTCAGGATACACCATCCCGCGAAATGAATTGCCTGTAAGCTCTTTCAACTCATCCAGGTCCGCGCAGCCAAACATAGAGATGACACCCTTGCTGACAAAGATCAATTCATTATTCCCGTCAGCACGATAGGTGAAAAATCCCCCGATAATCCTGTCTGAAATGCTGTATTGATAAGTTTCCAATGTCTCCCACTCCATTCTCCGGCAAGTTTATCCCTCTGTCCATCCGGCAGCCTGACGAACCGATGCATGCACGAGCGCGCGCCTACTGTTCTATTATATCATATTATCAACGTTTTCCCAGCATTATTTTTTCATGCGGCGATTTTTCTTCCGCTGTTTTTTTGCGCGGCAGGATC
This sequence comes from uncultured Roseburia sp., assembly GCA_964486485.1. GTDB lineage: Bacteria > Bacillota > Clostridia > Lachnospirales > Lachnospiraceae > Roseburia. The sequence goes on from CAZAMD010000034.1 coordinate 18,195, forward strand.
CGGCTCCTCTCTTTTTCCGCCCAGCGGCAGGAATCTCCCCCTCTGTCTTATCGGGAGCAAGACGCGGAAAAGCTCCGGCGCTCTGCATACCCGTTGATATGCAGAGGCCGGAGCTTCCTTTCCGGCGTCTTAAAACTGCTTTCGCATCTTAAGACAGACAAATGTTTCTTATTTCTTTACGGTCACGCTAAAGGTCGCCTTTGCACCGCTCTTCATGGTAACGGTGATCTTTGCTTTTCCTGCTTTCTTAGCGGTTACTTTTCCTTTGCTGTTTACCGTTGCGATTTTTGTATTGTTGCTCTTATAAGATTTTACTTTATCGTTTGCCGGTAATGTAGATTTCAGTGTGATTGTCGTGCTCTTTCCTACTTTAAGCGTTGCACTGGTCTTTGCCAGCTTCACGGACGGTTTCTTAACGCTCACCTTGCAGGTTGCTTTCTTGCCATTAGATGTCTTCGCAATGATAGTCGCTGTTCCGACTTTCTTCGCCGTGATCTTGCCTTTGCTGTTTACCGTTACAACTTTCTTATTTGAGGATGTCCATGTAATTTTTTCTGTCGCAGATATCGGATTTCTTGTAACTGTCAATGTCTGTGACTCTTTGAGCGCGAGGGTAGCGGTCTTGGGCAGGGTAATCTTCTTTGTCTTTACTGCCCCGCTCTGTACGGTCACCTTGCAGCTTGCGGTTGCGCCGCTATTCATGGTAACGGTAACTGTCGCGGTTCCCGTCTTCTTCTGCGCTGTCAATTTTCCTTTCTTGTCCACCTTAACCACTTTGGTGTTAGAGGACTTCCATGACTTCACTTTATCTGTTTTCAGTGACTGGCTTGCAATCTTGAGGGCAGTTGTTGATTTGCCTTTCTGCAGCGGCATAGAAGATGCGTTCAGCTTCACTTCCGCAACGGTCACCTTGCACTGTGCCTTTTTGCCGTTTTTAGACGTAGCTGTGATGGTAGCTTCTCCGGCTTTCTTGCCGCTTACAACACCTTTCTTGTCAACAGTTGCGACTTTGGTGTTGGAACTCTTCCAGGTAACTGTCTTATCAGCCGCGTCGCCCGGTTTCACCGTCGCTTTCAAGGTGTATTTTTTGCCTTTTCCGATGGTGAGGGATTTCTTATTTAACGAAATGCTCTTCACTTCCACCTTCGCAATCTCAGCCGCTTTTACTGTCACCTTACATGTCGCGCTCTTTCCGCCTGCTGTCGCTGTCACGTCAGCTGTACCCGCTGCTACTGCCGTCACTTTTCCATTATCGACGGTTGCGACTTTGTCGTTGGAGCTCTTCCAGGTAACTGTTTTGTCCGTGGCAGTCTCCGGCTTAACAGTAGCTGTAAGTATTTCAGTCTTGCCTACTTCCAGATTGAGAGCCGTCTTATCCAAGGTTACGCTGTCTACCTTAACCTCAGCCGCTTTTACTGTCACCTTACATGTCGCGCTCTTTCCGTCTGCTGCCGCTGTCACGTCAGCTGTACCCGCTGCTACTGCCTTCACGTTTCCATCCTTATCGACAGTTGCGACTTTGTCGTTGGAGCTCTTCCAGGTAACTGTTTTGTCCGTGGCAGTCT
>CAZAMD010000034.1:19859-24219 GCA_964486485.1 uncultured Roseburia sp.
CTTCCAGGTAACTGTTTTGTCCGTGGCAGTCTCCGGCTTAACAGTAGCTGTAAGTTTCTCACTCTTGCCAGCTTCCAGCTCGAGAGCCGTCTTATTCAAGGTTACGCTTTCTACCTTAACCTCCGGTGTTTCGCTTGGCCCCGGGTCGTCACCCAGCGGCTTCTCTGTTACCGTCACGGTACATGTTGCTGTCACCGTACCTGCTGTCGCCGTTATCTTGGCTGTTCCAGCCTTGACAGCCGTCACCACACCGCCAGCGGTTACGGTTGCAACTCCTTCATTATCGGAAGTCCAACTTACCGTATCTGTGCTATCAGCCGGCTCAACGGTAGCTTCGAGCTTTTTAGTTTCACCAACTTCTAACTTGAGCTCAGTCTGATCCAAGGTGATGGCGGTTGCTGGCTTATTAAATGCGGACGGATTGCTCGGACCGCTCGGATTTCCCGGTACCCCGTTAGCAACGAAAGTGAACTGATTATCCAGTCCCCCCTCTCCAATCAGCTGTCCAGCGGAAACGGCGAAACTTCCGACTGCCAAGAGCCCAGACAGCATCAGCGCCGTTCCTTTCTTAGACAAAAATTTCAGTTTCATTTTCCCATACTCCTTCCTTTCATTTTTTTTAATTGCATGGACATAGATTATATTACTATATAACACGAAATTTTGTCAATTACTAATTGATTTTTGTTTTAATATTCGTGTATAATGCGATTAAGGAATGATGATCGGGAGGTTTTTATGTCTATTATGTCTGTTTTTTTTCCGTTTGCAATCAGCGCCATCTTCGTATGCTTCGTCGCCGGGACGGGTTTCGTCTTTCATAGGTATCTGGAAAGCGGCAGGCTGCAGCCGCCGAAGTCCAGCCGCCTGATCCTGATTCTGGAGATGGCGATCCTTTTTTTATCCGTCTATTTCCGCCTTTTTTTTGCCATCCTCTCACCCGATGGCGATTCCGTATATTTTACATCCATCATCCACTCCCTTTTGGAGAAGCCTTTTACCGGTCTTTACGCGCGCAGCGGGATCACCTATCCGCCCCTTTTTAATTACACGTTCTACCTGCTTGGCCATCTTATGCAGTTTTTGGGGATCCCGATCCACTGGTCCTACCGCAGTTTCATCTTCTTCATCAAGCTCCCTGGCATCTGCTGTGAGTTTCTGATGGCGCTGCTCATTTACCGCGCTGCCGTAAGATCCTCACGCACAGGCGCCTCCGGCGCGCAGCCTCTTCCCGGCAGCCGGAGCCGCATCATCGCTCTTGCGCTGATCCTGCTGAATCCCGGCTATATTTTTATTACTTCGTACATCAGTCAGGTCGATGCCATTTACTCCTTTTTTATGCTGCTGACGCTCTATCTCATCCTGAAACGTCGTCTGAAAACAGCATATTTTTCTTTTGCGGCGGCTATTTTATTCAAATTTCAGGCAATCTTCATCACGCCCGTGATCATTTTTGCCATCATCCAGCAGGTATTTTTAGAAAATTTCAGCTGGAAGCGTTTCTTTTCCCATCTTAGCGCCGGCCTTTGCGCCATCGCCTGCATGGGCGCAAGCTACCTTCCCTTCGTGTACGATTTTAAGGAACATGCTTTCTGTGAGGGCGGGATGTTCCTGAATTTCACCTCTTCCCTGGAAAGCTATGGATTTGCCTCGCAAAACGCATACAATTTCTGGACGCTGATCGGGTACAATTTGAAATACTCCTCTTCCAGATTCGGTCCTTTCACCTGCGATACCTGGAATGTGATTTTTATCGTCCTGCTGGTCGCCTTAAGCAGCGTGCTGTTTTACCTCGCGCGAAACAGGAGCGATATCTTACCGCTCCTTGCTGCGCTTTTGACTTCCGGCACTTTCTGCTTTGCCGTGAAAATGATGTCGCGCTATCTGTATCCCGCCGTCATATTGCTTATCCTCGGATATGCGGTGCGTCCGACCATACAGAGGCTGATATGCGCCGTTTCCTTTTCCGTCGCATTCTTCCTCGGCACATTTTTCACTTACCAGATATATCCGCTCGAACGCTATTCCGAAAGCCTCCTCCTGCCGCGGATCCTCTCGCTCTTTGTCCTTTTATCTTTCGGGTTCCTTGTATGGACGATACTGCGCGAGAGCGCAGAAAAACGCCGTCCATGAGAGCCCGGGATCCTTCTGCGGGAGAAGCATCTCCCGCGGGACAAACGATTTTCTCCTGCCGCCGGAAAATCAATCCGGCAGGCTGTCCGCCACGCAGAGCGTGCCCCAGCCCAGCTGCGGATTCGGATAAGAATCCAAAACAGGCAGGGGGCGCGCCCCCCGGATCAGATACGCTTTCATCTTCTCCCCGTAAAGATAGGCGTCATTTCCATATACAATCCCCCACTGCATCAGGAGCGCCGCGCTTCCCGTCACAAAAGGAGTCGCCATGGAGGTCCCGCTGCGGCTCACATAACCTCCGCCCGGCGCGCAGGAAGTGATCTCCACTCCGGGGGCCGCAAGATCCGGTTTCACCTGCTCCGTCTCTCTCGTGTAGCCCCTGCCGGAAAAGGACGCCAGCTGGTTGTAGAGGGCATCATAAGCCCCCACGGTGATGACCTTTGACGCCGTGGAGGGAATGGTCAGGGTCGTCTCCTCCGCAGGATTCAAAAAACCGGTCCCCTCGTTCAGCACGCCGCCGGAGGGAAGCCACATGTCATAATCCCCCTTTACGATCCGCTGGGGCGTCAGGCGTATTTCCCAGATGCCGCTGTCGATAAACTGCCCCACCGGGAGAAAGTCCATGTAAATCTCCTGATAGAGGCTATAAGGGCTGGGCTGCCCGTAGTAAAGCAATATCCGGGTATTCCGAATGGAAAACCGCTGCAATTCCTGGATCTCCTGTATGGGTCCTATCACCGTTCCATTGGGATGGACGATCGAAACCGCTGCTTCATCCGCGTAGGATTTCCATATCTGGAGATTCAGTCCCGGCTCATAGGGGCTGACTGAAAACTGCACGATTTCTGTCTTTCCAGCCTGCATCCTGCCGGAGGCATGCACTGCCGCCGCCCCCTCATTGCCGCTCCCTGTGACAATGACATTCCGATACCGATCCGCCATATCATCCAGAAACGTTTCTATCAAGGAAGTTCCAGAATGAGAGCCATAATTATTTCCAAAGCTGAGATTCAGCGCCACGGGGCGTCCGTAGCCCGCTGCCTTTCGGATGCAATAATCCACTGCCTGCATCAGCTCTGTCGTCCGCGGAAAACCGTCTTCTCTCTGCACGCCTAATTTTACCGCCAGCAGATCGCTCTCATAGGCAACCCCCCGGTATCTCCCAGCGGAGGCTCTGCCGTTTCCGGCGGCGATCCCTGCCACATGCGTGCCGTGCCCGGAATTGTCCCTGCTGGGGCATATCCTGTAGCGGAGCTGTTCTGTGGGCTGCTCTAAGGCCAGATCTATGACTTCCCGGGGAAATTCCGTCCCAAGGAAAAAGCCCGCCGGAGCCTGTAAATACGGCTGTTCTGCTTCCCCCTCTCCTGCCTCTGTGCGCTCCCCCGCTATGCTCCTGGCATCTGCCACGCTGCCGGAGGGGACAGTCTGATCCCACAGATCCAGGATCCTGGTAGTCCCATCGGGATTTCTGAAATCAGGATGGCTGTAATCAATCCCCGAATCAATCACCGCCACAATGACTCCCTTTCCCGACAAGCGGTTCCTGCCATCGCTTTCTTCCTCCCCGCCTGTCTGCAGAGGCGGAATGCAGGAAGCTCTTTTTCCGTTGTTTACGGCAAAAAACAGCCTTTTGGGCTTTTCCATATACTCAATCTCCGTTATTTCCGCCACCCGCTGCACAAGCTCCTCCGGAAGGACTAAAATCGCGTATTCATTGCTTAAGTCCGTCAGGCGGATCCTTGGGTATTCCCTTGGGAAACGTTCCTCTAACCGTCCCTCAAGCTCCGCTATGGGACCGGAAAACTTGATGATGACCTCCCATGTCTTTTCTTCCGGCGCGTATCCCACGTCCAGATCCAGGGATTTTTCCCGTTCCTCCTGCGTAGCATCCAAGGCAAGGTTCAACTGATTTTCTATTTTTTCGTTCGGCATAGCTTCTTCCACGCATTTTTCTTTCTATATATGCGGCAGCCCCCGATCTTATATCACCCATTTCTTCTCTGTCCTGTCAAAAGCGGCAGAGAATACAAAAAAAGCATGATATATTTCTATACCATGCTTTTTTCCCGTCACAAAATCTAGCAGGGGATGAGAGAATCGAACTCCCACCAAAGGTTTTGGAGACCCCTATCATACCATTTGACCAATCCCCTATCTTTATAGCAAAACGGCTCCGGCACGCCGGTCCCATGGGACCCGCCCATGGAGCCTGCGCCCTCAGAACTTC
>CAZAMD010000035.1:0-8258 GCA_964486485.1 uncultured Roseburia sp.
TCCTTACGGGAAACCTAGGCGTTTCTTTTCAAAGGGATGAGAGAGGGGAGAGCTATGCGGCACGGGTTTACCACGGGAAGCTGCAGCGCCGCGGCCGCAAAGGCGGCGGCATACATGCTGCTGACGGGCAGGGAAAAAACAGAGATTTCCATAGAAACTCCGGCGGGAATCACCTATCACGCAGATATCGTGGATATCTGCCGCAAGGAGAGATCGGTAAGCTGCGCGGTCGTCAAAGACGGCGGGGATGACCCGGATGTGACCACGGGAGCCCGCATTACAGCCACAGTAAGCTTTTCGGCCGCGCCGGGCATTGTTATTTCGGGAGGAGAGGGTGTTGGCGTTGTGACGAAACCGGGATTGGATCAGCCGATAGGAAATGCCGCTATCAACCGCATTCCCAGAGCCATGATCGAAAAAGAAGTGGGAGAGGTCTGCCGATTCCTTGATTATGGCGGCGGTCTGTCGGTTGAGATATCTGTCCCAAAAGGGGGAGAGCTATCTGCCCGTACCTTCAATCCAAGGCTTGGGATCGAAGGGGGAATCTCCATCCTCGGCACCACAGGGATCGTAGAGCCTATGAGCAGCAGGGCGCTGCTGGATGCCATAAGGGTGGAGCTGCGCCAGAAACGCGCCCAGGGAGAGCGGATCGCGGCAGTATCCCCCGGAAATTACGGTCTGGAATATATGAGGCGCGCCTACGGCTATGAGTTAGAGAAAAGCGTAAAGTGCGGCAATTTTATCGGGGAGACGATCGATATGGCGGTGGAGTGCGGGTTTGAGGCAATGCTTTTCACCGGACATATCGGAAAGCTGATCAAGGTTTCCGGCGGCATCATGAATACGCACTCGAGGGAGGGAGACTGCCGGATGGAGCTGCTTTCGGCTGCGGCGCTTAGGGCGGGCGCAGAGCGGGCGACTCTGCTTGCGCTGCTTGATACCGTGGCGACGGAGGAGGCAGTACATATTTTAAAGGAGAGAGGAATCTGTGAGAAAACAATGGAGATTGTCATGGAAAAAATCATGTTTTACTTAAGAAAACGAGCCGGAGGAAAGCTTCAGATGGCATGTGTGATGTATGCCAACGAGTATGGGGAGCTTGGAAAAAGCAGTGAGGCAGACAGCCTGTTAGAGGAGATCAAAAGCTGGGAGAGCAGGGCAGAGTCCTGACAGAGAACAGACAGAGAGGAAGATGCGATGGTATATTTTGTAGGGGCGGGCTGCGGCGCGCCGGATCTGATCACAGTCCGCGGAATGCGCCTGTTAGAACGGGCGGACGTCGTTATTTATGCGGGTTCACTGGTAAACCCGCAACTGCTGTGTTATGCGAAAAAAGCGCGTGAAATTTATAACAGCGTCAAAATGACCTTAGAGGAGGTCACAGACGTCATAACAGCGGCGGAATGTCGGGGAGAAGTTACGGTTCGTCTCCACACAGGAGATCCGAGCATCTACGGCGCCGTTCGAGAGCAGATGGACAGGCTGGATGCCGCGGGAATTTCCTATGAGAGCTGTCCCGGCGTCAGCGCCTGTTTCGGGGCGGCGTCATCCCTGAATGTAGAATACACGCTGCCCGGCATTTCCCAGAGCCTGATCATTACCAGAATGGCGGGAAGAACGGATGTTCCGCCAAAGGAGAGTATCGAGAGCCTTGCCGCCCATCAGACCTCTATGGCGATCTATTTAAGCGCGGGAATGTTAGAAGAGCTGGAAAAACGTCTGGCAGCGGGAGGATATCCCAAGGAAACTCCGGCAGCCATTGTCTATAAGGCAACCTGGAAGGAGGAAGAAGTATATCTCTGCACGACAGGGACGCTTGCGTCTGCCGCCAGAACACACGGAATCACCAAAACGGCAGTCATTTTAGTGGGGGAGGCTTTAAGCGGAAGAGGCTATGAGCGGTCGAAGCTTTATGATCCGGAATTTACGACAGAGTTTCGCCACGGGCAATAAGAAGGATGGAGGATAGGATGCAGATCGCAGTGATTAGTTTTACGAAAAGAGGAGCCGCGCTTTCCCAGAGGATGAAACAGCAGATGGAAAGGCAGACCTCCCACAGACTTACGCTCTATACCAAATGTGCTTCCCTTGCCGGGGAGCAAACGACGCTCTCTTTTGTGGAGGAGCCGTTGCGGGAATGGACGGAAACAAAATTCCGCCAAAAAACAGCGCTTATCTTTCTTGGAGCCTGCGGGATTGCCGTCCGTGCCATCGCCCCTTTTTTACAGGATAAGCTGACGGATGTTCCTGTCCTTGTGGCAGAGGAAAGCGGGACTTATGTCATTCCGATTCTCTCCGGTCATTACGGCGGCGGAAATGAACTGGCCAAACAGGCGGCAGAGGCCTTAGGCGCCTCTGCGGTTCTCACCACGGCAACGGACGTCAGCCATCTCTTTGCCGTAGATGTATTCGCGAGGAAAAATGGTCTTGTGATCATGGAAAAGGAAGGGATCGCGAAGGTTTCCGCAAAACTATTGCAGCAAAGACAGATCACTCTTCGGGTGGAGGGCGGGGTAAATGGAAGCGTCCCGCCGGAGGTGACGCTGTTGTCAGAGGAGGAAGCCTTGCAAAAAGGAGCGGACAAGCCTTTTGCCGACGTTTTGATATCTCCCCGGAAACAGGGGGAAGCGTTGCTTTGGCTGTGTCCGAAGGCTGCAATCCTTGGCATGGGCTGCAGAAAGGGCAAATCCTTTGAGGAGATCGAGGCGTTTGTCTTAGAGCAGTTAGAAAAACTGCATATTTCCATGAAAGGAGTAAAGGCGCTTGCCACCATTGACTGTAAAAAGGAAGAAGCGGGATTTCTGCAGTTTGCGAAAGTCTATGGCATAGAGTTTTTGACTTATCCGAAAGAGCGGCTAAAAGCTCTGGAGGGAGCGTTTGGCGTTTCCGATTTTGTAAAAAAACAGGTGGGTGTGGACAATGTCTGTGAACGGGCGGCAGTTGCGGCGTTAAACGGAAGAGATGGGGAGCTGGCGCTGCAAAAGACCGTCCAAAATGGAATGACGCTGGCAGTCGTCTTAGAGAAATGGGGTGTCATCTTTGAGGAAGCATAAAATATATATCGTGGGTATCGGGCCGGGCGCAGGGGAGATGATGACGGCTCAGGCATACCGCATCTTAAAGGAGAGCGATACGATCATTGGATACCATGTGTACTTAGAGCTTTTGGGGGAGGAATTTGCCGGAAAGGAACAGCTGTCTGCTCCCATGCGCCAGGAGATACAGCGCTGTCTGCTTTGCTACCAAAAGGCCAGAGAGGGAAAAAAGGTGGCTCTCATATGCAGCGGAGACGCGGGAGTGTACGGCATGGCGTCCCTGATGTATGAATTGGGAAAAGAGTATGGGGACTGCGAGCTGGAAGTAGTGCCGGGAATTACTGCGGCAAGCAGCGGGGCGGCGGCGCTTGGCGCTCCCATCAATCATGATTTCTGCGCGATCAGCTTAAGCGATGCGCTGACGCCTTGGGAAACCATCGCAAAGCGTCTCAGGGCAGCGGCGGCGGGAGATTTTGTCCTTGTGCTATACAATCCCGCCAGCAAAAAGAGGAGAGATTCTCTTTTGCGCGCGTGCGATATTTTGCTGGAGGAGATGGAGGGGACCCGCTGCTGCGGTTATGTGGAAAACATTGGCAGGAAGGAAACAAAAACGGCAGTATGTACTCTCAAAGAATTGCGGGATTGCGGCGTCAATATGTTTACCACGGTATTCATCGGAAATTCGCAAAGTTATATCGAGGACGGAAAGCTTATCACAAAGCGGGGGTATGACACAGGTCGCCGTAAGAACGAAGAAAGTCAGGTGTGTTTATGAAACGGATTTTGATTTTTTCAGGAACCACGGAGGGAAGAAATTTAGCGGAGGGCTTAGCGGCTTCCCAAATTCCCTGCAAGGTCTGCGTCGCTACGGAGTATGGGAGAGAAGTGATGGAGGAGGGAGAGGGCGTCTCCCTTCATACCGGAAGATTGGGCAGAGATGAAATGGCAGAGATGATGCGGAACGAAGAATTTCTTGCGGTGGCAGACGCCACCCATCCCTTTGCTACAGAGGTTTCGGAAAATATCAGAGACAGCGCGGCAAAGGCACATCTGCCCTATCTGCGGCTGCGAAGGGAGACAGACGTCCGCTTAGAGGCAGAGGGGATTTTCTTTGTGCAAAGCCAGGAAGAGTGCGTCCGTCTCCTCTCACGCATGGAAGGAAAGATTCTTCTCACCACAGGCAGCAAGGATCTTCCTCTTTATTGCAGACACGAGGCTTTGAGGGAGCGGCTGTTTGTGCGGGTGCTGCCGGGGGAAGAAAGCATCCGCATTTGCAGAGAACAGGGGCTTTTGGGCAGACAGATCATTGCCATGCAGGGTCCCTTTTCAAAGGAGCTTAACGAGGCGGTGTTAAAACAGTTTGATATCCGCTGTTTGGTGACAAAAGAGAGCGGGGAAACGGGAGGCTATCCCGAAAAATTAGCGGCGGCGGAAGCCTTGGGGATTCCCGTTGTGGTGATTGAAAATCCTGAAAGCAGGGAGAAGACAGAGGGAATGTCCCTGAAGGAAGTGGGAATAGCCTTAGAAAAGCTTACCCAAAAGCCGCTCTTTTTACGGAACATGGAAGTGGTGCTGGCGGGAATCGGCATGGGCGGCGAGGGATTGATGACAGCGGAGGTGAAAGAAGCGGTAAAAAACGCGGACTGCCTCATCGGGGCAAAACGCCTTCTTTCCTCTCTGCCAAAACAGTGGAAGATACGGGCGGAACAAAAATCCTGTTACCTGGCGGCCGACATATTTTCCCATCTCTCCCATCTGGGAAAGACGAGTGGGAAGACGGCGCTTCTGGCTGTTCTGCTCTTTTCCGGGGATATCGGATGTTACAGCGGGGCAAAAAAAGTGCGGGAAGCGTATGATGACTGGAACAAGGAGATGGAGAAGGAGGGAATACGGACAAAGATCCGCTGCTGTCCCGGTATCTCCTCTGTCTCTTACTTATCTGCAAAGAGCGGCGTCAGCTATCAGGATGCGGTCATTTTAAGCATCCATGGGATTTCTTCGGGAGAGGTTTGCGGGAGAAGAGAAGCAGAGATCGCAAAAGTAGTGCGGAACGTGGAGAGAGAACCTAAGGTTTTTCTGATCACTTCGGGCCTCTCCGACGTGAAAGCATTAGGGGAAGCGCTCAAAAAACGCGGCTTGCATCAAGTGCGTATGACACTGGGCTTCCAGTTATCCTATCCAAAAGAGCGTATCTTTACCTTAGAACCGGCGGAGTGCGGAAAATTAAAAGAAGAAGGGTTATATACCTGTATCTTGGAAAACCCCCGATACAGACCGCGTCCCCTTAGTCCGGGGCTTTCGGATTCTGCCTTTTGCAGAGGAAGGGTACCTATGACAAAAGAGGAGGTGCGGGAGATTTCCCTTTGTAAGCTTGGAGTAAGAAGCGATTCTTTGTGCTATGATGTGGGCAGCGGTACAGGCTCTGTCGCGGTGGAGCTGGGGCGGCTGTCGGAGGAGCTTAAGGTCTATGCCATTGAGCGGAAAGAGGAGGCGGCAGCGCTGATACGAAAAAATTGCGAGGCCTTTGGACTTTGCAATGTGGAAGTCATAGAGGGGGAGGCTCCGGCGGCGCTTGACGGGCTTCCCGCTCCAACCCATGCCTTCATCGGCGGCAGCGGCGGCAGCTTAAGAGAAATACTGACGATATTATATAGAAAGAATCCGAAATGCAGGGTGGTGATCAACGCTGTAACCTTAGAGACGATAGCAGAGATACAGGCGTTACAGGAAGCCTTTCCCATGGAAGAGGAAGAGATCCTATCCGTTTCTGTCAGCCGGTCAAAAAGGATGGGAAAATACCGTCTGATGCAGGCGGAAAATCCCGTGTATATCATGTCCTTTCAGTTTGCGGAGGAGAGGAGGGCGCCATGAAGCTGCCAAGAATTTTGATCGGAGCCACAGGAAGCGGAAGTGGAAAAACCTTAATGACATGCGCCCTTTTGCAGGCGCTTCGCGACAGAGGGAGAACTCCCACGGCGTTTAAGTGCGGTCCCGATTACATTGACCCTATGTTTCACCGAAAGGTGCTGGGGGTTCCGTCAAAAAATTTAGATACGTTTTTTACGGGAGAGAAAGTCACCAGAGAGCTTTTGCGCGGCAAAGATATCGCTGTCATAGAGGGCGTTATGGGACTGTACGACGGTTTGGGAGGCATACGGGAGGAAGGCTCCTCTTACCATTTGGCAGAGGTGACAAAAACGCCTGTGATCTTTGTATTAGATGCCCATGGAATGGGAAACTCCCTCTTAGCGGTTTTAGCGGGCTTTCTCTCCTATGACAAAGAACACCTGATCCGGGGAGTCCTCTTAAACCGTACCTCAAAGATGTTTTTTGAAACGATACGGGGCGAGATAGAAAAAAATTTTCCCATCAAGGTACTGGGATATTTTCCGAAGCGCGAAGAACTCTTCTTTGAGAGCCGCCATTTAGGGCTGCGGATGCCGGAAGAAATTGAGGGAATCAGGGAGAAGATCAAAAGAGCCGCCGCAATTCTTGAGGAGACGGCAGATCTTGATGCGCTGCTTGCGATCGCGGAGCAGGCGGAGCGCCTGCCTGAGCAGGAACGCTCGGAAAATCCCATAAAAAAACAGTGGATGGGACAGTCGGGGGAGAAAAAAATCCCCGTGGCAGTAGCCTGTGACGAGGCGTTTTGTTTTTATTATGAGGATAATCTGCGCCTGCTGGAGGAGCTTGGGGCACAGCTCCTTTATTTTTCCCCGCTCTCTGACAGATGTCTTCCGGAGCGCGCGGCGGCAGTGCTGCTTGGAGGCGGTTATCCGGAGCTTTATGCGGAAAGGCTCTCGGAAAATGAAAGCATGAAAAGGGAAATCCGGGAGAAGATAAGGGGCGGAATGCCCGCCATAGCGGAGTGCGGCGGTTTCCTGTATCTGCATGAAGAACTGTGCGATATGCGGGGGAAAACGTATCCCATGGCGGGGGTGATCCCCGGAAGAGCCTGCTATCAGGGGAAATCCGTCCGGTTCGGCTATGTGGAAGTAACGGAAAAAGAGGCAAATTTCCTGCCGGAGGGAGAGCATATCAAAGGACATGAGTTCCACTATTTTGACAGTACGGCAAACGGGGCGGACTGCATCGCGAAAAAGCCGGTTTCCGGCAGACAGTGGGACTGCGTCTGGGACAGGGAAAACGGTTTCTTTGGTTTTCCCCATCTCTACTATTATTCCAACCCTGCCTATGCAAAAAGATTTTTGGGGAAGGCAGAGGAGTATCGCAAAAAAATGTGGGAGAAAGAAAAGGAGAAAACAGGTGGAAAACTCATATCGTTATTTTGAAAACAGAGACTGCTGCTATTATCCCTGCCATGAGGAGCTGGAAGAGCTCAACTGCCTGTTCTGCTTTTGCCCCCTCTATGCTGGAGAGCACTGTCCGGGAAAACCGGAATACATTAGGAGTAAGGGGCGCAGAATCAAGTCTTGCCGCCAGTGCGGCTTTCCGCACCGGGCGGAGAACTACGAGGCGCTGATGCAGATCTTAAAAACAGACAGGGAGCGGTAAAAACGGAAGAAAAAGAGCTGGGACGATAAAAATACCCAAAGAGAGAACTTTAGAGAGTATACAAAAAAACATCGGAGCATTTCGATGTTTTTTTGTATACTTTGCTAGTTCTAAAAAAAAACAAGGGATGGTAGAACAGGCTATGAGACGATAAAAATGAGCAAAGTGAAAGAAATATAGGAAAAAACAAGCAAAAATTTTTTGGCGCGTGCTGCATAAAAAATTTGACTTTTGGTTATAACCTAAAGTATGATATGTGCCTGTTCAATGTATCATTCTTGAGGAAAGGAGCAAAATGAGAAAAAAAATATTGGATGCAGCGTGTCTGCTTTTCTTTCTTTTAAGCCTCACGGTGATGTCCAACATTCAGGAAGAGAAAAAACCGCGGGAGCCATTCCCGCCAGAAACAAAATCTTCCGAACATTCATTTACGCCAGAATCGGATGAAAAAACAGCAAAAACAGCAGCTATAGCAAAAAGAGAGATTGTGATAGTAGGGGCATCTTTTGAAAGAGACGATGAGGAGGGAGCGCAGGCCCGGTCCGTGCGGAGCGCCGCCGCGCAAGAGCCGCCGTCCTCAGAAAGCGAAGCAGATGGAAATGAGAGGCTTGTGGAGAGTCAGGGAACAGAATCCCCAGAGCCGGAGCGTGAAAATACAGAGACAACAGAAACCGCAGAGCCGGAGCGTGAAGCTCCAGAGGAAACAGG
>CAZAMD010000035.1:8358-10403 GCA_964486485.1 uncultured Roseburia sp.
TCCAGAGGAAACAGGAACCGCAGAGCCGGAGCGTGAAGCTCCAGAGGAAACAGGGATCACAGAGCCGGAGCGTGAAGCTCCAGAGGAAACAGGAATCACAGAGCCGGACTGCGAAAGCACAGAGGCTCAGATCCCGGGAAACCGCTGGGATATTGCACTGACGGAAGAGGAGATCCATCTCCTGGCAAAGATCCTGTGGCTGGAATCCCGCGGAGAACCCATAGAAGGCCAGCAGGCAGTCGTAGAAGTGATCTTTAACCGAATGGCTTCCGAACAGTATCCAGATACCTTATATGAAGTTTTAAGCCAGGGCAATCCTGTGCAGTTTTCTTCCTGGAAGAACAGAGACAGCGCAGTCCCTGCCGAGAAAGAATTTCAGTCCATAGAAGATGTGCTGACTGGAAAAACAGAACTCTTAAGAAATGATACCATGTATTTTTCTACGTTCCCTCTGACGGAGCAGGTAGAGAAAAAAATCGGGGGACATTACTTTTGCTATTAGAGGGCGTGAAAACGCTCCTCTTTTTGTGTCTTTTGGGTGAAAAATAGTACTAAAAAACGATATTAATTTAGTGCAAAAGTCACTAAATTGAAAAAATTTTCGGCATATTTGGAAAAATTGTGATATTTCACTTTAAAAAAATACAAAATAGTGCTATAATAAAAATGCCTTAGTAGTAATTGGTGTTTTGAGGTGTGTTAAAATGAAAGAAATGCAAAATGTAGGAAAAAAGAAGAATGTGTTCTTAGAGCGTTTGAGTCATGAAATTCGGATCCCTATGAACTCTATCATCGGACTGACCTATCTGAGCAAAGAAAATATCGACAACACAAAGCAGGTACTTGAAAATTTAGATAAGATTGAGAAGTCCGCACAGTTTTTGCGGTCCTTTATGGATGACCTCCTGAATCTGTCCCGCCTTGAGAGCGGAAGGGTGTCATGCGATAAGGAGGAGATATGTTTCACCCGGTTTTTAGAGGAGCTGGCGGGCCAGATACGAAGCCGGGCTGAACAGAAGCAGATACAGTTTTTCATGGAAACGAGGGGAGATTTAGAACAAAACTATTATTTTGACGGGGGGAAATTAAAAGAAGCGCTGAGGAATATCCTGCAGAATGCGGTCAAATTCACTTTGGCGGGCGGCAGGGTCGATTTCATCGCGGAATTAGTGAAAGACGGAGAGGAGAGCGGAACGTTCCGCTTTGAGGTGCGGGATACGGGCGTCGGCATGGAACCCGAATTCCTGGAAAAAGTGTTTGAGCCTTTTGAGCAGGAGGGAGAGGCGGGAGCCACTCTTTACGGGGGCTGCGGACTGGGATTGCCCATTTCCAAAAGCATCATAAACTTCATGAACGGCAAGATTGACGCTTACAGCAAAAAGGGACAGGGGACCACCGTCGTGGTCGTAGTGGAGTTAGATAAGGCGGGAGCAGCCGGGCAGGTCCGGCAGTCATCCGAGAAAAACGAGTTTGATTTTGCTGGAAAGAGGGCTCTGCTGGTCGAAGACAACGATATCAACGTGGAGCTTATGAAGAAGATCCTGATCCATAAGAATTTTAAAGTGGATGTGGCATCGAATGGAAGAGAGGGAGTCGATCAGTTTCTGAACCGGATCCCGGGTTATTACGACGTGATTTTGATGGATATCCGGATGCCGGTCATGGACGGGCTGACCGCGGCGAAAATGATCCGGGAATCGTCCCGTCCGGACAGCAAGACCGTGCCCATCATAGCACTGACGGCGAATGTATTTGAAGAGGATGTGGAAAAATCCCATGAGGCAGGCATGAATGCGCATTTGAGCAAGCCTGTGGATATCCGCCAGATGTATGGGCTTTTACAGAATCAGATTTTCGGGTAAGTCTTCCGCCGGCTGCTGTGCCAGCCGGAAACGCTTTGCATGGAAAGCAGAAAGGAAACAGACGTTTATCAGCGCGGCTCCTGATGGAGAGTATCTCCATCAGGAGCCGCGCAAGTTTATTACCCGGGGGCCGGGCGATTTTTTTTGTTGTGTGCATTCGATTTTTGGTATTAAATTAACAGA
>CAZAMD010000035.1:10413-11817 GCA_964486485.1 uncultured Roseburia sp.
CTACTCACACGCCCCTCGCGGGGCGCGACAGCCTAAATAATAATCTAAACAGACTTTTATAGCCCCGTATCCTGTTTGATTTTATCGCAATCTGGAGCCGCGCTAGTTTCTGCCGCGGGAGCCGGGCGATTTTTTGTGTTCTGTCAATGCGTTTTTGCGTATAAAAGTAACAGAACAGGTGAAACTATCTTTAGAAGCGCGGAAAACAACCATGGATTTCCGCGCTTCTAAAGATAAAAAACGGAGGTGGAATATGAGCCAGTTATCAGAAAAAGAGCTGTCTGCATTGAATGACCTGCTGACGGAGGAAGAGCTTTTGATCAAAAAGTTCCAGATGCTCGCAGAGCATACCGAGGATCAGCAGATCAGTGCAAAATTTACAGAGATATCTGCAAAGCATCAGGGACACTTCAATTCCCTGTATGCGCAGCTGAGCTAAACAAACGCCGGAAAACGGCAGAAATGAGGGGAATATGACAGAGCAGATTTATACGGACAAAGAGATTTTAGCGGATGCGCTGACCGCTGAGAAAACAGCGACCGATCATTACAATACCTTTGCGAATGAATGCGTGCATGACGGCGTGAGGGACGCCATCTTACATTGCCTTGAGCAGGAACACTGCATTCAGGAGGATGTGTTCAACATGATGCATCAGAGAGGATATTATCCGACGCCGGATGCAGAATCCGACAAGGTGCAGAGCGCGAAGCAGAAATTTTCACAGTGCGTGAAAACAGTATAAAAAGGCGAGCATAAGGAGCGGATGGATTCCCGGGCAGGGCGATGGAACTGTCCGGGAGTTTTTCTGTTCAGGCGCAGAGCGGACCGCCCGCGCCCGTCCCATGCGCGCGGCCTGCCCGGAACATCGGAAAACGCAGATGGAAAAACAGTTGCACGATCGGGAAAAGTGTGGTATGGTAATACGCAGCTGAATATGTAGCAGTAGGTGTCAGATAAGATGTTTTTCGTCTTGATCTGGTGAAAAGGGAAACAGGTGAGAATCCTGTACGAACTCGTCACTGTATTTAGGGAGCGAAGCCGAGAGATCACTGGGAAACCGGGAAGATGGCGGATGCGATGATCTATGAGCCAGGAGACCTGCCTAGCTGCTGTACAGGAACCGAATGTTCCAAGCCACGAGTAATTGGCTGTACATGTAAATTCTTACACAGTGTCAGACCTTTACCCATTTTCCGGTAAAGGTTTTTCTGTTATGCGGATCTGGCGGCTGGGGGCATTTCTGTTTCTTGCATATTCTTGTGATAAATACATGCTGGAGACAGCAAAAGAAGATGGAGGGAACACGATGAAAAAAAGAAACATCTTACTCCTGTCTGCCCTGACAGCAGGAGTCCTGTTTTTGGCAGGATGCGCAGGACAACAGGAAACCGCGGGAAAAG
>CAZAMD010000035.1:11917-18371 GCA_964486485.1 uncultured Roseburia sp.
AGCCGCCGCGCAGACAGAGGAAAAGGAGACCTCTGCAGGGGAAGACGCGGTGGCGGGAGGCAAGGAGATCCTGGTGGTCAGCTTTGGCACAAGCTACAATGAGAACCGGGATCTGACCATCGGAGCGATCGAAGACGCCATTGCAGATGCCTTTCCAGAATATGAGGTGCGCAGAGCCTTTACCAGCCAGATCATCATCGATAAGTTAAAGGAGCGCGACGGGCTTAAGATCGATAATGTGGGGGAGGCCTTGAGCCGGGCTGCCGCGGACGGCATGAAGACCCTGGTGGTCCAGCCGACCCATCTGATGGATGGCTATGAGTATACGGATCTTGCCGAGGAATTAAAGGATTACGAGGAAAAATTTGAATCCGTTGTTTTGGCGGAGCCGCTGCTCTCGAGCGAGGAGGATTTTGATGCGGTGGCAGCTGCGATTACGGAACATACAGCCGCTTATGACGATGGCGAGACGGCCATCTGCTTTATGGGACACGGGACAGAAGCGGATTCCAACCGGATCTACCCTAAACTGCAGGAAGAAGTGACCGCGGATGGCTTTGATCATTATTTCATCGGCACAGTAGAAGCAGAGCCGACCTTAGAAGACGTCGTGGAGGCGGTAAAAGAAAAAGGGATCTATCAGAAAGTCGTGCTGGTGCCCTTGATGGTCGTGGCAGGGGATCACGCCAACAATGATATGGCGGGCGAAGAGGAGGATTCCTGGAAGAGCGTCTTTCAGGCGGAAGGGTTTGAAGTGGAATGCCTGATAGAGGGATTGGGGCAAAATGAAGCGATCCGGCAGATCTATGTGGAGCATGCCAGGGCAGCCATTGAGAGCCTTGCAGAGTAAAGGCGCTTATCCGTTTGGGAATAAATAATGGAGGAGCAAAATTGAAAATTGAAATTTCCGATCTGGGATTTGTGCTGCCGCACAAAGTCCCTTTTATGAAAAGACCGCCTGAAGGCGGCAGAATGAGAGGAATGATGAAAAAGAAGAGTTTGGCTTATGGGATGCTTGCTGTCCTGCTGACCGGAGTCCTTGCTGTGCCGATGCGTTCTTATGGGACAGAAGCGGCAGGAAAAGAAGCGGTTGCGGAGACGGAAGAAAGCTCTGGCCTGATCGCGGGAGAAGATGAGAAAGCTCCGGCTCAGAAAGTCGGAACAGAGGGCATGATCCCGGTATATGGAAAGGACGTTGCGGACGGAACGTATGCCGTTGAAGTGGAATCGAGTTCTTCCATGTTTCGGATTGTAAAAGCGGAGTTGACGGTATCGGACGGAGAGATGAGCGCTGTGATCACGCTTGGCGGAAAAGGGTATTTAAAGCTGTTTATGGGAACCGGAGAAGAAGCTGTTGCAGCGGATGAAAGCGCATACGCGAATTATGCGGAGGATGCGCAGGGAGCTTACACCTATGAGATTGCCGTAGAGGCGCTGAACAAAGAGCTGGAATGCACCGGTTTTAGCAAGAGGAAAGAAAAGTGGTATGATCATCAGATCTGCTTTGATGCCGCAAGCCTCCCCGGGGAAGCCCTGCTGATAGAGCTTCCGGCAGAACATACAGAAACAGCAGACATCGGTTCAGAACATGCGGAAAACGCGGAATCGCCCGCAGAGCCGCAGCGGATCGAGCAGTCTGAAATCGATCTGGAAGATGGAACATATAGAATAGACCTGGATTTTTCCGGAGGCAGCGGAAAGGCGTCGGTAGAATCTCCGGCAATTATGAAAGTGGAGGATAAAAAAGCCACGGCGGTGATCGTCTGGAGCAGCCCTAATTATGACTACATGCTGGTCAATGGAGAAAAATATCTTCCGGTAAACAAAGAGGGAAATTCCACATTTGAGATCCCGCTGCTGCTGTTCGATCAGGAAATGCCGGTGCTGGCAGATACTGTGGCGATGGGAACCCCTCACGAAGTGGCGTATGCACTGACCTTTCATGCGGACAGCGTGAAACCGGAGGAGGTTTCTGGCACGTCAGCCGGCGCAGTCTTGCTTACAGCCGCCGCAGCGTTTGGAATCGCCGCGCTAGCCGCAGTTTTCCTTCTGCCGGCATTGAGAAAGCGTAAAAAGGACCGGGAGGAAAGCCGGAAAAAAAGATAAGGGAAAGCCGGAAAAAAGGATAAGGGAAAGCCGGAAAAAAGATAAGGAGAAAGCCGGAAAAAAGATAAGGGAAAACCGGAAAAAAGGATAAGGGAAAAGAAAAGGCAGGGACAAGGATGCAGAAAAGACGACAGGCAGAAAAAGACAGAAGAAGCATGATGCGCAAGGCGTCGTTCCTTTTCGCGGGAATGAGTCTTCTCCTTGCAGGCGGCAGCGCCTGCGGGGACGGCTCCCCTTCCTCCGGCAGGGCTGCGGCGGGGAACGCTCCCATGGAAATAGATCGGGAGATCAGCCCGGACCTGAGCTTTGAGGAGAGGGTGGAATTGAAATATGCGGAAGAATTTGTGATTGACGATTATACAGACGGCTGCACACTGATTTCCATATCAGACGGCAGCCGTTTTTTGCTCATTCCAGAGGGGAGAGAGGTCCCGGAGGGGTTAGATGAGGATATTACAGCGATGGAGCGGCCCTTAGACCGGATCTACCTGGTGGCGACGGCAGCTATGGATATGGTATGTTCTTTGGGGGCGTTAGATGCCATACGCCTTTCTGGAACAGAACGCTCCGGCTGGTACATAGAGGAGGCAAAAGAGGCAATGGAGAGGGGCGATATCCTCTATGCCGGAAAATACAGCGCGCCTGATTATGAACGGATCGTATCCGAGGGTTGCCGGCTTGCCGTGGAAAACACTATGATCACGCATGCGCCGGAAGTCAGCGAAACTCTGGAGAAATTCGGCATACCGGTATTTGTGGATTATTCCAGCTATGAATCGCACCCGTTAGGGCGGGTGGAATGGATCAGGTTATATGGCGCCCTGCTGGGAAAAGAGACGGAGGCACAGCAGCTGTTTGCGGCGCAGGAAACAGACTTCCAAGCGGCAGCCGCCGGAGAGAAAACGGGGAAGACAGTGGCATTTTTCTTCATCACCGCAAACGGAGCGGTCAATGTGCGGACATCTGCGGACTACATTTCCAAAACGATAGGGCTTGCGGGGGGAACTTATGTTTTCCGTGACCTGGGAGATGAGGAAAGCCATGCATCTTCCGTCACCATGCAGATGGAGGAATTTTATGCGGCTGCAAAGGACGCCGACTATCTGATCTACAACAGCAGCATTGACGGGGAAATCGGCACGATAGGGGAATTGACAGGGAAAAGCAGCCTGCTTGCGGATTTTAAGGCAGTACAGGAGGGAAATGTCTGGTGTACGACAAAAAATTTATATCAGGAATCGATGGCCGCCGGAAGCCTGGCAAAAGACATTCACGCCATGATAACGGGAGATGCGCAGGAGATGCGGTATCTTTACCGGCTGAGATAAGAGGCGGGAAAAGAAAACGGTCTGCGGCCGCTTATGCGGCATTGCTGTCGCTGCTGCTGTCGCTGCTGTTGCTGAACGTGTGCATTGGCAGCATTTCAATCTCATTGTCCGATATCGTGAAAAATTTCACAGGAGGGCAAATCGGGGAGACGGAAAGAAACATTCTGATGCAGATACGGCTGCCGAGGGCGATAGCGGCAGCCCTCTTAGGAGGGGCTCTGGGCCTTTCCGGCTATCTGCTGCAGACATTTTTTCACAATCCCATTGCCGGCCCCTTTGTGCTTGGCATTTCTTCTGGAGCAAAACTCATGGTGGCGCTGGTGATGGTATTTTTTCTGGGACATGCCGTGAAGGTCAGTTCGGCGGCCCTCATTTTAGCGGCCTTTGCCGGCGCCTTCCTCTCTATGGGATTTGTGCTTTTGATGTCTAGGGCGGTCGATAAAATGTCCATGCTGATCGTAAGCGGCGTCATGATAGGTTACATCTGCTCGGCAATTACCGATTTTGTGGTGACTTTCGCCGAAGATGCGGATATCGTAAATCTTCACAACTGGTCAAAGGGCAGCTTTTCGGGGATCTCATGGGAAAACGTCTCCGTGATGGCAGTGGTGGTATGGAGCGCTTCCCTTTTGGTTTTTTGCCTCGCAAAACCCATCGGGGCATTTCAGCTAGGGGAGGGGTACGCGAAAACGATGGGGGTGGATATCGGAAAGCTGAAAGTGGCGTTGGTACTGCTTTCCAGCATTTTAGCGGCATGCATCACAGCCTTTGCGGGGCCTGTCTCTTTTGTCGGGATCGCAGTTCCCCATTTGGCAAAGCAGCTGTTTGCGACTGCCAGGCCGCTTGTAATGATACCCGCCTGTTTCCTCGGGGGCGGTGTCTTTTGCCTTTTTTGCGATCTGCTGGCGCGCACGTTATTTGCCCCGACGGAGCTTAGCATCAGCACGGTCACAGCCGTGTTTGGGGCGCCTGTGGTGATCGTCCTTTTACTGCAGAGGCAGAGGGGGAAAGCGGCATAAAAAACAGGCGCGCGCTTTCGTTTCGGGAAAGCATGGCGGGAGAGGGAAAGGAGAGGCATGGCGGATTATTATTTTAAGGCCGACGGCATGACGGCGGGCTACCAGGGGAAGCCGGTGATAAAAGAAATCAGTTTTGGCATAAAAAGAGGAGAGATCTTGACGCTGATCGGACCAAACGGAGCAGGGAAATCCACAATCCTAAAAAGCATTGCAAGGCAGCTTTCGCTGATTGCGGGAACGGCATACCTTGGGAAGCGGGAGCTGTTCCAGATGGGGAGAACCGAACTGGCCAAAGAGCTGGCCGTGGTGTTTACAGAGCGTATCCACGCGGAAATGATGAGCTGTGAGGATGTGGTGGCAGCGGGCCGCTACCCTTACACCGGAAGATTCGGAGTCCTCTCCAGGGAGGATCATAGGGCGGTGCGGGAAGCCATGCGATTGGTGCAGGCAGAGGAGATCTCTCATCGGGACTTTGCGAAAATCAGCGACGGGCAAAGGCAGAGAGTGCTGCTGGCGAGAGCCATCGCCCAGGAGCCGGACATGATACTGCTGGATGAGCCTACGTCCTACCTGGATATGAAATACAAACTGGAATTTTTGTCCGTACTGCAGCGGATGGCAAAGGAAAAATGCCTGTCCGTGATCCTGTCGCTGCACGAGCTGGACTTGGCGGAGCGGATTTCGGATAAGGTGATGTGCGTGGGAGGAGGGCGCGTCGAAAGGTTTGGAACGCCGGAAGAAGTGTTTACCCCGGGATACATCGGAAGCCTGTTCCACATAACGGCAGGCAGTTTTGAGGAAAACAGCGGCAATCTGGAATTAGAAGCGCCAAAAGGGAAAGCCAGGGTCTTTGTCATAGCGGGGGGCGGCAGCGGAAAATCCGTGTTCCGCAGGCTTCAAAGGCTGGGCATCCCCTTTGCGTCCGGGATATTATTTGAAAATGACATCGATTATCCCATAGCAAGGGCATTGGGAGCCTGCACCATAGCGGAGGAGGCCTTCCAGAAAATCAGCGATAAGAGGATCGCGGATGCAAAAGCATGGATCGGTCAGTGCGAGTCCGTGGTCTGCTGCAGGGAGCGGTTCGGGGCTTGGGACAAAGAAAACGGGCTTTTGCTGGAATATGCCAGAGAACACAAAAAAAGGATTGAAAATCCGAAAGCGTTCTTCCACAGGATACAGGCGGGATAGGAGCGCTGGGGACCGGGAAGCATACGCGGTGCGGAATGGAAATTTCCATCTGGGAGCTGTGACAAAAGAAAAAAGGAGCTGCGAAAAAAATAAAAAATGGGATTGACAACTAATAAAAGTTAGAATATACTAACTTTAGCGGGAGGGAAGCTTCCTGCCAAATATGGAAAGAAAGAGGATGATGTTATGCCCCTTACCATGGCGAATACAGGAGAAACAAACACGATCAAGAAGGTCGGAGGAAAAGAGGAAACCAGAAAATTTTTGGAGAATCTGGGATTTGTAGTAGGAGGGATGGTGACCGTAGTGTCCGAGACGGGCGGAAATATGATCGTAAACGTGAAAGATTCCCGGGTTGCTATCGGAAAAGATATGGCGAATAAAATTATGATTTGACAGAGAGCGCATCGGCAGTCCTTCTGTGGCGGGGAGGCTTGGCGCGGATAGAAAGGAAAAGGAGTCGGGACATGAAGACGTTAAAGGAAACAGCATGCGGGAATACCGTAACGGTGAAAAAGATCACCGGAGAGGGACCGGTAAAGAGAAGGATTATGGACATGGGGATCACGAAAGGCGTTTCTATCTATGTGAGGAAGGTAGCTCCCCTCGGCGATCCGCTGGAGATCACGGTCAGGGGATATGAGCTGTCCATCAGAAAAGCGGATGCGGAAATGATCGAAGTGGAATAATTTTTGCCCTAGCGTTAGAAGAAACTAACAATAAGTAGATGTGACTACGAACAGGCGGGCGTCAAAAGCCGCTTGCCTGCAGGAGCGAGAGGAAAACGAAAAAGAGAGCCAAAAAAGAAAG
>CAZAMD010000035.1:18471-23772 GCA_964486485.1 uncultured Roseburia sp.
AAAGAAAGAGCAAAAGAAAGCGGACGAAAAAAGAGAAAAAGAAAGAAAAGATAGAGGAGAAAAGAGATGGCGATAAAAATTGCGCTCGCAGGCAATCCGAACTGCGGCAAAACAACGTTATTCAATGCCCTGACAGGGTCGAATCAGTTCGTGGGGAACTGGCCCGGGGTTACGGTGGAGAAAAAAGAGGGGAGGCTAAAAGGGAAGAAAGATGTCATTATCATGGATCTGCCGGGGATCTACTCCCTCTCCCCCTACACGCTAGAGGAAGTGGTGGCGAGGAATTACCTGATCACGGAGCGGCCGGATGTGATTTTGAATATCGTAGACGGCACCAATATCGAGAGGAATCTGTATCTCTCCACCCAGCTGATGGAGCTGGGCATTCCGGTCCTCATGGCAGTCAACATGGCAGATCTGCTGGAAAAGAACGGCGACAAGATACATATTGACAAATTAAGCAGGAAATTAGGCTGTGAGGTGGTGGAGATTTCCGCGTTAAAGGGGACCGGCATCCAAAAGGCGGCGGAGAAAGCGGTTGCCCTGGCGCGGACGGGCAAGAGTACGGCTGCGGTCCATGAATTTTCCCCTGAGGCGGAGGCGATCATCCATGATGTGGAGGGCAGGCTGACCGGCATCGTAGAAGAACAGCAGAAGCGGTTTTTTGCCATTAAGCTGCTCGAGAAAGATGATAAGATCGGCGGGCAGATGAAATCCGTGCCGGATGTATCGGAGGAAATCAGGCGGATGGAAGAGGAGTTTGACGACGACACGGAGAGCATCATCACCAATGAGAGATATGTCTATATTTCCTCCATCATCGGGGAATGCGTCACAAAGGCGAAAAAAGGCGCTCTGACCATCTCCGATAAGATTGACCGGATCGTCACGAACCGTTTCCTGGCGCTTCCGATTTTTGCGGCGGTGATGTTCGTCGTATATTATGTATCTGTTACGACCGTTGGCGCGATCGTGACGGACTGGACGAATGACGTGCTGTTCGGCGAGATCATACCGCCTGCCATCGAGAGAGGGCTGACCGCCATCGGCTGTGCGGACTGGCTCCAGGGACTGATCCTTGACGGCATCGTGGCGGGCGTAGGAGCAGTCCTCGGATTCGTCCCTCAGATGCTTGTGTTATTCGTGTTCCTTGCGTTTTTGGAGGCCTGCGGCTACATGGCGCGCGTTGCCTTTATCATGGACAGGATTTTCCGCAAATTCGGGCTTTCCGGAAAGTCTTTCATCCCTATGCTCATCAGTTCGGGCTGCGGCGTTCCGGGCATTATGGCATCCCGCACCATTGAAAACGACCGTGACCGCAAAATGACGATCATGACTACAACCTTTGTTCCCTGCGGGGCAAAGCTTCCGATCATCGCGCTGATTGCGGGGGCGTTTTTCGGCAACGCGGGCTGGGTTTCCTGGAGTGCTTACTTTGTCGGGATCGCGGCGATCATCTGCTCTGGCATTATTTTAAAAAAGACAAAAGCGTTTGCCGGAGAACCCGCGCCTTTCGTGATGGAGCTTCCCGCATACCACTGGCCGACGGCCGGCAACGTGCTGAGAAGCACTTGGGAACGCGGCTGGTCTTTCATCAAGAAAGCGGGAACCATCATTCTTTTATCAACGATCGTCCTCTGGTTTCTGATGAGTTTCGGCTGGGTGGACGGAAGATTCGGGATGCTGGAGGCAGAGCAGCTTAACAGCAGCATCCTGGCCAGCTTAGGAAGCCTGATCGCGTGGATCTTTGCCCCTCTGGGATGGACGCAGAGCGGCGAGGGCTGGAGAATGGCAGTTGCCGCTGTGACCGGGCTGATCGCGAAAGAGAATGTCGTCGCTACCTTTGGCATGTTGTACGGATTTGCGGAAGTCGCGGAAGACGGGGCGGAGATCTGGGGGGAACTGCCGGCGGTCATGACCCCCGTCGCGGCATATGGATTTTTGATATTTAACCTTTTGTGCGCTCCCTGCTTTGCCGCAATGGGTGCCATCAAACGTGAGATGAACAATATAAAATGGTTCTGGTTTGCTATCTCATATCAGTGCATTTTAGCCTATGTTGTTTCCCTCTGCATCTATCAGATCGGGACGCTCATTACGACAGGAGCCTTTGGCATAGGGACGGCAGTGGCATTCTTGTGCGTGATCGGTTTTGTCTATCTGCTGTTTCGGCCCTCCGGGGAAGACGGCGCGCGGCGCGCTGTCCGGAAGGAAATGGCAGGAGTCAGATAGGAGTTTGTCTGTCATCAGCCTGCATCGCATGATGCGGGCTGATACCTTATAGGGAGGATTCATATGGGGACTTTGATTGTTGGCATGGCACTGGCTGCCATCGTTGTCTTGATCATCAGAAGCATCATAAAAAATAGGAAAAATGGAAAATCCTGCGGAGGAAATTGTTCTGGCTGCAAAGGCTGCCATTGAGGAGATGCATCTTGCCGGCAGATCAGACAGAAAGAGGGAAGGAAAACTGTGATCCTGGAGACTGCCACAGGACGCGGATGAAAAAAGGGATTGTGATCCAAAAGCTGAGGGAGAAAGGATCGGGTTGACAACAGGAAGGAAAAGGTGTATTCTATATATGAACAATTATTCATGTGTTGATATGAAGAAATGATAAGGAATGAAGGAATGATAAGGAATGATAACATCTGGAGGTGGTTCTTTGGCGACAGCAGAGATAGAGCGCTGTGAGGATTTTTGTATCCACGAGGAACGGATACAGAGGGTGAATGAAAAGCTGCCGGATGAGGAGGAGCTTTACGATATTGCCGAGCTGTTCAAGGTGTTCGGGGATTCCACCAGGATCCGCATTTTGTATGTACTGTTTGAATCGGAGCTGTGCGTATGCGATCTGGCCGAGACTCTGCATATGAATCAGTCAGCGGTTTCCCATCAGTTAAAAATCTTAAAACAGGCGAGGCTGGTCAAGGGGCGCAGGGAGGGGAAGTCTGTGTTTTACTCCTTAGCGGATGACCATGTGAGGACCATCATCGGCCAGGGACGGGAGCATATCGAAGAATAGGGGCGGCGAACCGGCAGATGGGAGCGCGGGGTCAGGATCGGCAGCAAAAAGTCAGGAGGTCCAGAGATGAAAAGGAAATTCAAATTGGAAGAGTTAGACTGCGCGAACTGCGCGGCCAAGATGGAAGAGGCGATCAAAAAGATCGAGGGGGTAAAGGATGCCAGCGTCAGCTTTATACTCCAGAAAATGACGGTGGACGCGGAAGATGATCGGTTTGAGGCAGTCATGGATGAAGTGGTAAGGGTTTGCGCGAAAATAGAGCCGGATTGCCGGATTTTAAGAGAATGACAGGAGTCTATGAGTATGACAAAAAAACAGAAAAAGACATTGCTCCGCATCCTTGCCGCATTCCTCCTGCTTGCGGGACTGATGGCATTAGAGCATACAGGGGCGCTGGAGCGGATCCGGCCGCAGATGATATCGTTTTTGCTCTACCTGATCCCCTACCTTCTCATCGGTTATGATATCATTTTTAAGGCGGCAAGGAATATCCTTCATGGTCAGGTGTTTGATGAAAACTTCCTGATGATGCTGGCAACCTTTGGGGCTTTCGGCGTGAAAGAATATGCAGAAGCCGTGGCTGTCATGCTGTTTTACCAGGTGGGGGAGCTGTTTCAGGACTATGCCGTAGGAAAATCAAGGCAGTCCATTTCCGATTTGATGGATATCTGCCCGGAATACGCCAATATAGAAGAAGACGGGGAACTCAGGAAAGTGGATCCGGATGACGTAGAGGCCGGGACGGTGATCGTGGTAAAGCCCGGTGAGCGCATTCCCTTAGACGGCGTTGTGCTAGAGGGCGAGTCCATGCTCGATACCTCCGCGCTGACGGGCGAGTCGGTCCCGCGGAAAGCAAAGGCCGGCAGCGAGATCAGCAGCGGGTGCATCAACGGGAGCGGCATTTTAAAAGTGCGGGTGACCAAGGCGTTTGAAGATTCCACCGTGGCAAAAATCTTAGAGTTAGTGGAAAACGCCAGCAGCAAGAAAGCGAAAGCGGAAAATTTTATTACCCGCTTTGCGAAATATTACACGCCGGCGGTCACGCTTAGCGCAGTGGCTCTCGCTTTCCTGCCTCCCCTCTTTCTTGGCGGAGGATGGGGCGAATGGATACAGAGAGCCTGCACGTTCTTAGTCATTTCCTGCCCCTGCGCGTTGGTGATATCCATACCTCTCAGCTTCTTCGGCGGCATCGGCGCGGCGTCCAGGACCGGGGTGCTGGTAAAGGGAAGCAATTACTTAGAGGCAGTGGCAGAATTGGACACCATGGTATTTGACAAAACAGGAACCCTGACCAAGGGAGAATTTAAGGTGGCAGAGGTCATTCCTGACAAAGGCTCCGGCGTCAGCCGGGAAGAGCTGCTGGAGCTGGCCGCCTGCGGCGAGGGGTATTCGAACCATCCCATTGCCAATTCCATACGGGAAGCCTATGGAAAGCCGCTTTCCATGGAACGGATCTCGCAGATGGAAGAAGCGGGAGGACGGGGGATCCGCACGCTGATCGACGGGAAAGAAGTCTGCATCGGAAACGCAAAGCTGATGGCGGCACAAAACATTCCCTTTGAGGAATATGACAGCACAGGGACGGTTGTCTATCTCTCCCGCGAGGGAAAGCCGGCGGGCGTGATCGTCATTGCAGATGCCATAAAAGAGGGCGCAAAGGAAGCCATCGCTGAGATGAAGCGGCTGGGGATAAAAAAATGCGTGATGCTGACGGGTGACAGAACAGCGGCGGCGGAGGCAGTGGCGAGGGAGCTGGGGATAGATGAAGTCCATGGGGAGCTGCTTCCGGCGGATAAGGTGGCGCGGCTGGAGGAGCTGCTCCATGCCCAGGGAGAAAAAAAGAAGCTTGCCTTTGTAGGCGACGGCATCAACGATGCGCCGGTACTGACGAGGGCGGACATCGGGATTGCCATGGGAAGCCTTGGCTCTGATGCGGCGATCGAGGCAGCCGATGTGGTGCTGATGGATGATGATGTGGGGAAAATCGCGGCATTGTTGCGCATATCCAGAAAAACCCTGCGGATCGTAAAGCAGAACATCGTCTTTGCCCTCGGGGTCAAAGCGCTGTTCCTGTTACTGGGAGCTGCCGGCATGGCGAATATGTGGGGAGCGGTCTTTGCGGACGTGGGCGTTTCTGTGCTTGCCATTATAAACGCCATGCGCACCTTAAAAAATAGATTTTAAGAGGTGACACTTGAATTATCGAGAGAGATGGCAAGGAACCTGATAAAATTGGGCGATCTATCCCTAGACAAAATCTCAAAAGTCACCAAACT
>CAZAMD010000036.1:0-2413 GCA_964486485.1 uncultured Roseburia sp.
TTAGACACGTTCCAGGCCAAGACCAGGGAGCTTTTATCCTGGGAAGCAAAAAGGGAAGCTCCGCAGCATCAGTATGCCATGGTGCATGTGGATATCAATCATTTCTCTTACATCAATGAGAATTACGGACAGGTAGTGGGGGACAATATTTTAAAGAAGTTCGGGCAATTGGTGGATGGATTTGAAGAGGTCGTTTTTGCCTGCCGGATGTATTCCGACTATTTTGCCCTGCTTGTAAAGGGGAAGGACCGGGCGGAGATCCAAAGGAAGATCGTAGTGGCGAAAAGATACTATGAGTTTCTTTCGGAAGAAAAATACCCGAATGCAAACATGCGCCTCGCCATCGGGATCTATTACATCGGAGATTTAAGGGAAAGCTTTGTGAGCATTTTAGAAAGCTCCAATCTCGCCAGAAAACAGGCGAAGAAGCAGGGCAGCATGCGCTGCTGCGTCTACCATGCGGCGCTTAGGGCAGAGCGCGACGCTGAGATGAGGGTGACGGGAAGCTTTTACGGCGCTTTGAAAAAAGGGGAATTCCAGCTGTATCTGCAGCCTAAGTTTCTGTTGAAAGAAAGGCGCGTTTACAGCGCCGAGGCGCTGGCAAGATGGCAGACGCCCGAGGGCGGGCTGCTCCTTCCTGAGAAGTTCCTTCCGGCGCTGGAAACCAGCGGCTATATTGCGGATCTGGATTTCTATATGCTAGAACAGCTTCTCAAAACTATGCAGAGATGGAAAGAGGAGGGCAAACAGCTGCTGGCCGTTTCTGTGAATTTTTCCCGGAAGAATTTTGAAAACGGGGGAGAGGAGTTCCTGCGCCGCCTGCAGAGCGTTATAGAGCGCTATGAGATTGAACCGGAATATATAGGGATTGAGATCTCCGAGCGTGTCATTGTAGAGAATCTTGAAAATTTAAGCCCGTATTTATCGCGGCTGAGGAGATCAGGATACCATGTTGCGATCGACGATTTTGGGACAGGATATTCTTCCCTGCGCGTCCTCTTAGAAACGCCGGCGGATGAGGTCAAGATCGACCGGGAATTTATGAGCAAGCTCAGACCGGATGAGCAGCGCCGTTTTATTTCCTGCATGGGAGAGCTTATCCGCGCGGCGGGCAAAGACGCGGTTTTTGAGGGAGTGGAAAAAGAGGAACAGGCGGAATTTTTAAAAAGCTGCGGGTTTCGGTACGGTCAGGGGTATCTGATCAGCGAGCCGGTCCCGGCGGAAGCGTTTGGAAAGAAATATACCTGATTTCTATGGCGTTCCGGGAGCCGTTTTTTTGGATTGCACTCGTTTTCGTACAGTCAGAAACCTTTACAACCGGTGTTTTAAATGATAAAATGTTTCATAAGCCTATCAATCGCATTTTCAGGCACACAGATTTTAGGAAGATGCGATGGAAAGTCTATCAATTTACTTAATGAAGGAGGAAAACAGTAATGTCCAGAGCAAAACAGTCAATGGACGGTAATACGGCGGCAGCACATGTGGCGTATGCCTATACGGATGTTGCGGCTATTTACCCAATTACACCATCCAGCCCTATGGCAGATACCGTAGATCAGTGGTCTGCAGCGGGACAGGAGAATATTTTTGGAAATCAGGTAAAAGTAGTGGAGATGGAGTCTGAGGCGGGCGCGGCGGGAGCTGTGCATGGTTCTCTTGCGGCAGGCGCGCTGACCACGACCTTTACGGCTTCCCAGGGACTTTTATTAATGATCCCGAATATGTACAAAATCGCTGGCGAGCAGCTTCCCTGCGTATTTGATGTATCAGCGCGTACGGTAGCGACACAGTCTTTAAATATTTTTGGTGACCACAGTGACGTGTATGCCTGCCGTCAGACAGGTTTTGCTATGTTGTGTGAAACCAATACACAGGAAGTTATGGACTTAAGCCCGGTGGCACACTTAGCGACCATCGAGGGCAAAGTTCCGTTCATCAACTTCTTTGATGGTTTCCGTACCTCCCACGAGATCCAGAAAATTGAAAAATGGGATTACGCGGATTTAAAAGAAATGTGCAATATGGAAGCGGTAGCGGCATTCCGCGCACATGCCTTAAATCCAGAGCATCCCGCTATGCGCGGTTCCCATGAAAACGGCGACGTATTCTTCCAGCACCGTGAAGCCTGCAACACCGTTTACAACGAGCTTCCGGCAATCGTTGAAAAATATATGGCAAAAGTCAATGAGAAATTAGGAACCAGTTATGACCTGTTCAATTACTATGGAGCTGCGGACGCGGAGCGCGTAATCGTGGCTATGGGTTCTGTCAACGACGTGATCGAGGAGGTGATCGACTACTTAACCGCTAAGGGAGAAAAGGTCGGCCTGGTAAAAGTCCGCTTATACCGTCCATGGGCAGCGGAGTCTTTCTTAAAAGCGCTTCCTAAGACCGCAAAGAAGGTCGCGGT
>CAZAMD010000036.1:2513-6235 GCA_964486485.1 uncultured Roseburia sp.
GTGACCAAAGGATTTAAGATGGTGCAGGATGTAAAACCGGGCGGAGTGTTCCTGATCAACTGCCAGTGGACGGATGAAGAGTTAGAGCACCACTTAAATGCGGCTGCAAAGAAATATATCGCGGATAACAACATCCAGTTATACACCATCAATGCGATTGACAAAGCAATCGAGATCGGTATGGGCAAACGTACCAATACGATTTTACAGTCCGCGTTCTTTAAATTAGCCAATATCATGCCGATCGAAGAGGCCGTAGACTATATGAAACAGGCTGCAAAGAAATCCTATGGCAAGAAAGGCGACGATATTGTAGAGATGAACTACAAAGCGATCGACGCCGGCGTAGATGCAATACATAAAGTGGAAATTCCGGCTTCCTGGTCTAATCCGGCAGCAGATCCGGCTCCGGCTGAGCTGAAGGGACGTCCTGAGACGGTTAAGCTGGTAAAAGAGCTGATGAACCCGATCGCTTTGATGGATGGCGATTCTTTACCGGTATCTGCATTTATAAACAATCCGGACGGCCAGTTTGAGCACGGCGCGTCTGCATATGAGAAGCGCGGTACTGCGGTAACCGTTCCTACCTGGAATGCAGAAAAATGCATCCAGTGTAACCAGTGTGCGTTTGTATGTTCCCACGCGACGATCCGTCCGTTCATGTTAAGCGAGGACGAGGTAAAAGCGGCTCCGGAGCAGATTAAGCTTGCGGACACGAAGCCAAAGGCGGGCGAATACAAATATACCATGACCGTATCTCCGTTAGACTGTATGGGATGCGGCGAGTGTATCACCGTATGTCCTGTCGGAGCGATCGAGATGGTTCCGCAGGAGTCTCAGGCGGCAGAGCAGCCGGTATTTGATTACTTAGTGGCAAATGTCGGCAAAAAGCCCGGTATGCCGGCGGACAACACCGTAAAAGGATCTCAGTTCAACCAGCCGTTGCTTGAGTTCTCAGGCTCCTGTGCGGGATGCGCGGAGACGTCTTACGCTCGTTTGATCACACAGCTGTTTGGCGAGCAGATGTACATCTCCAATGCTACCGGATGTTCTTCCATCTGGGGCGGACCGGCCGCTACCTCACCCTATACGGTCAACAAGGATTCCAAGAAAGGGCCGGCATGGGCAAACTCCCTGTTCGAGGACAACGCACAGCACGGCTTTGGTATGGAAATCGGTCAGAGAGTGCTTCGCGAGCAGGCCATCGCGAGCGCGG
Organism: uncultured Roseburia sp.; assembly: GCA_964486485.1. Lineage (GTDB taxonomy): Bacteria > Bacillota > Clostridia > Lachnospirales > Lachnospiraceae > Roseburia. Next base: position 3,730 of record CAZAMD010000036.1, read on the forward strand.
AGAAATCTGCTTCTTCTGACAAGGCAAGCGCAGAGTTGAAAGCAGCGTTTGAGAAATTTATGGAAACAAAGAATGATACCAGGGCAAACGCGCCTGCTACGGATGCTCTCGTTGCAGAGCTAGAGAAGGCGGCAGCAGCCGGATGTCCGGATGCAAAAGCAGCTCTTGAGAAAAAAGACTATCTCTCTAAGAAATCCATCTGGATCTTCGGTGGAGACGGCTGGGCATACGACATCGGATTTGGCGGTTTAGACCATGTGCTTGCTGCCGGAGAGAACGTCAATATTATGGTATTTGACACAGAGATGTACTCTAATACCGGCGGTCAGGCGTCTAAGGCTTCTAATATCGGTGAAGTCTGCCAGTTTGCCGCTTCCGGTAAGGATATCGGCAAGAAGAGTCTGGCAGAGATCGCTATGAGCTACGGTTATGTTTATGTGGCACAGATCGCTCTTGGCGCAAATATGGCTCATGCAGTGAAAGTGATAGCAGAAGCAGAGGCTTACAACGGGCCATCCTTAATCATCGGTTATGCTCCCTGCGAGCTGCACGGTGTAAAAGGCGGTATGAACCACTGCCAGGATGAGATGAAGAAGGCAGTCGCTTCCGGCTACTGGAACTTATTCTCTTTCAATCCTGCGTTAAAGGCACAGGGCAAGAATCCGTTCACATTGACCTCTAAACCAGGCGATGGAACCTATCAGGATTTCCTGAACAACGAGACACGTTATACCCGTCTGTCAAGAGCCTTCCCGGAGAGGGCAGAGAAGCTTTTTGCTGAATCGGAAGATGCGGCAAAGGCCCGTTTTGAACACTTGCAGAGATTGGTGGAACTGTATAGATAATCGCGATGGCAGCGTGCAAAAAGAACGGTAAATGCGCTTCGTGAAGGTTTCTTCTGAAATGAAAATCGAAAATCCGGCGATGGGACGTAAGAATCCCATCGCCGGATTTTTGCCGTTTTTTGACTGGCTGCCCGCTGCTCAAAGATGGCATCGCTGTGTCTGGACTCTGAAAGAGGGAACCTGCGCCAAAGGCATAAGCCCGGGCGGGAAACTTTGCCTGAAAGCAGGGGCGGTCAGCTCTTTTTATAAAAGGATGCCAGTGACTCCATCCTTGCGCTCATATTGGCAAACAGGGCGTCCGCGATGGTGATGGCAGCCATGGCTTCCACCACTACGACGGCGCGCGGGACAATGACAGGATCATGGCGTCCCCGGACCGATAGCTCGATCTCCTCGCCGGAGCGGCTGACCGTCTGCTGGGCGGCGGCGATGGATGGCGTTGGCTTAAAAGAGGCCCGCAGAAGGATATCGCTTCCGTCGCTTATGCCGCCGAGGATCCCTCCGGCATGGTTTGAGGTCTTTTTGATAGAACCGTCAGACTCCGCGCGGAAAGCATCATTGCTGGCTTTTCCGGTGGCAGCCGCCGCGGCAAAACCGTCTCCGATCTCAAAGCCCTTAACGGCGCCGATGGACATGATCGCTTTTGCCAGGTTGGCGCTTAATTTTTCAAATACGGGGTCGCCGATCCCTGCAGGCATCCCGCGGATGACGCATTCCACCGCGCCGCCGGAAGAATCCTGCGCCGCCATGCAGGTTTTTAAATAAGCGGCAGCTTTTTCCGCCGCCTCTGCATCTGGCATATAAAGCGGATTTTCCCAGATCTGGGCCGCGTCAAAATTCTGTTCGGAAATGGAGATGGGACCGATGGATTTTGTGTAGGTGGTAAAGGTAATGCCAAGCGAATGCAAAATTTTAACTGCGATAGCTCCCGCAGCCACCCGCCCGATGGTCTCTCTGCCGGAAGAGCGGCCGCCGCCGCGGTAGTCCCGAAAACCGTATTTTTGGTCAAAGGTGTAATCCGCATGGCCGGGACGGTAGCAGGAAGCGATCGCGCGGTAGTCTTTCGATTGCTGGTTCTGATTATATACGGCAAGGGAGATCGGCGCGCCTGTGGTTTTCCCCTCAAAAATGCCGGAAAGGATTTCCACGCGGTCGTCCTCTCTCCTGGGAGTCGCATACCTTGACTGTCCCGGCTTTCTCCGGTCTAAGAATTTCTGGATATCTCCTTCCTCTAAAGGCAAACCTGCGGGGCAGCCGTCCACCACCGCGCCCAATCCCTCTCCGTGGGATTCCCCCCAGGTGGTGATGCGAAATATTGTTCCATAAGATGAGCCTGCCATAAATCATGTCCTCCGTCGGGTAAACTCTGATGTTAACATAGATAACGTTCCGCCGCGCCATTCGCAATCTGGTACTGCAAGCGTCATGCTGATCCATGCAAGCATGGCCCGCCCGCAGGACTGCTTATGGCTGAACTGGCATCATGAACGGTAACAGTCCAGCCGCGCCATTCGCAATCCGGCACGATGTGCCAGACTTGCAATAGCGAGTGCCCTGCTTTGCAAGCGGCTTGCTCATGAGAGGCGCTCCGCCCATAAGCAGCCCGTCATGCTGATCCATGCAAGCATGGCCCGCCCGCAGGACTGCTTATGGCTGAACTG
>CAZAMD010000036.1:6335-9111 GCA_964486485.1 uncultured Roseburia sp.
CATGCTGATCCATGCAAGCATGGCCCGCCCGCAGGACTGCTTATGGCTGAACTGTTACTGAAATATTATAAAAGATTTGGCTTTCCGTGACAATAAGAATATGTTAAGATAGCCTGAGACAGTTTTATGGATCCGCTTGTGATCTTGGAATCTGGATATGACTATCAAGAGGCAGGAGATTTGAATGGGAGAGCAATATCTTGTAAAAAAGATGGAACGGCCGGCGGACTGGGAAGTGGAAGTGCCTGGTTCAAAAAGCATGACAAACCGGGCGCTTTTGATGGCAGCTCTGACAGAGGGCAGGGTGGAGCTGGAGGGGGTGCTTTTTTCCGAGGATTCCCGCTGTTTTTTAAGCGCCCTGCAGTCCATGGGGCTGGAAGCAGAAGCTGACGAGAAGCGCAAAAAGGTTTCTGTGACGGGGGGCGGCGGAACGATTCCCCGGAAAGAAGGGGAGATTTCTGTAGGCAGCGCCGGGACGGCGGCAAGGTTTCTGACGGCTATGCTGGGATTTTCCGACGGAAGTTATACCATACAGGCTTCCGAACAGATGAAAAGGCGTCCCATGAAGCCGCTCTTTGATCTGCTGGCAGGCCTTGGGGCGGAGATCACTTATTTAGGGCAGGAGGGCTTTCTGCCCATTCATATCAGGGGGATGAGGCGGGGAGCGCGCGGAGCATTCTCCGGCGCGCTGCATCTTGAACTGGACATCAGTAAGAGCACGCAGTTTTTAAGCGCGCTGCTCCTGATCTCCCCTATGATAACGGAGGGAGTGAGGATTCATATCACGAGTGAAAAAACAGACGGTTCTTATATCCGCATCACGCGGGGCATGTTGGAGGAGGCCGGGGTTACCGTGGCTTTTGACGGGAAAAATTACAGCGTTCCGCCCGGCGCCACCTACCGGAAATTTCATTACCAGATAGAGCCGGATGTGTCTGCCGCCTGTTATTTTTACGGCGCGGCGGCTATCACCGGAGGAAGCGCGCTGGTAAAAAACGTGCATTCCAATAACAGTCAGGGCGACATGAAGTTTCTCTCCGTATTGCGGGATATGGGATGCAGGGTGGAAGAGGAGGATGCGGGGATCCGGGTGCGGGGGCCTGCCATAGGCAGTCTGCGCGGGATAGCGTTAAATATGAACGATTTTTCAGACCAGGCGCTGACCCTGGCGGCGATCGCTCCCTATGCAGATTCCAGAGTCAGGATAACGGGCATCGGCCATATCCGCTTGCAGGAATCGGACCGGCTCCATGCGATGGCAGAGGAGCTTGGGAAGACGGGAATCTGCTGCGCGGAGGAGCCGTCTGCCATTACCATTTTTCCGGGGCAGCCGAGGGCGGCTGTCATTGAGACGTATGAGGATCACCGGGTAGCCATGGCATTTTCTCTGCTGGGACTGCGGACGGAGGGCATCGTCATTAAAAATCCGGATTGCTGTAAGAAGACCTTTGAGGAATACTTTACGATATTAGACAGATTGACAGATCAGGCAGCCGTTCAGCCATAGCCGGCAATCCGGGCGGAGCGCCCGGCGACAAAGCGCGGGGATGCTGCCGGAGCGGCTGAACGGCGGCTGGACTTGCAGAAAAGGGGAGAGTCATGTACGAGTTATTAAAGCAGGAGGGAAGAGCGAAACGGGGGATTTTTCATACCGTTCATGGAGACATCCAGACACCGGTGTTTATGAATGTGGGGACGGCGGCGGCGATCAAGGGAGCGGTTTCCACTGAGGATTTAGAGGAGATCAAATGCCAGGTGGAATTGTCCAATACCTATCATCTTCATGTAAGGCCCGGAGATAAGCTGATCAAAGAGATGGGAGGGCTTCATAGATTTATGTCCTGGAACCGCCCCATTCTGACCGATTCCGGAGGATTTCAGGTATTTTCTCTAGCGGGACTGCGGAAAATCAGGGAGGAGGGCGTTTATTTCAATTCCCACATTGACGGGGCTAAGATTTTTATGGGGCCGGAGGAGAGCATGCAGATACAGTCGAACTTAGGCTCTACCATTGCCATGGCATTTGACGAATGCCCTCCCGCGCTGGCAGAGCGCGGCTATGTGGAGGATTCCGTTGCGCGCACCACACGCTGGCTAGAGCGCTGTAATAAGGAAATGCGCCGCCTGAATGCGTCGGGGGATGCAGTGAATGGCCAGCAGATGCTGTTCGGCATCAATCAGGGAGCAATTTACCCGGATATCCGCATCGCGCATGCGAAGCAGATTGCAGAGATGGATCTGGACGGATATGCGGTGGGCGGCCTTGCAGTAGGCGAGAGCCATGAAGAGATGTACCAGATCTTAGATGAGACCGTGCCTTATCTTCCGCTGGAAAAACCCACATATCTGATGGGAGTGGGGACCCCGGCCAATATCTTAGAGGCGGTGGAGCGGGGGGTGGATTTCTTTGACTGCGTGTATCCGAGCAGAAACGGGCGCCACGGCCACGCCTATACCGATCAGGGGAAAATCAATCTTTTTAACCAAAAATATGAAAAGGACGGGAGACCCATTGAGGAGGGGTGCGGATGCCCTGCCTGCCGCCGCTACAGCAGGGCGTATGTGCGCCATCTGCTCAAGGCGAAGGAGATGCTCGGCATGCGGCTCTGCGTCCTGCACAACCTTTACTTCTATAACACGATGATGGAAGAAATCCGTACCGCTTTGGATGAGGGAAGATTCCGCGCGTACAAAGAAGAAAAGCTGTATTCCATGGCTCAGATGGAGCGCGAGAGGGGAGAGGCAGGGAAATAGCAGGAGATTTCAATTTTATTTT
>CAZAMD010000036.1:9211-22328 GCA_964486485.1 uncultured Roseburia sp.
TTTTATTTTATTTTTCTATTTTATTTTTCTGACAGGAAAATGCTTGCCGAAACAGCCTGTTTTGTGTAAAATAAATGTTAGTGTCCAAATGCAGAGGGATTTGCGGGATGCAGGAGGAAGATGAATAGGCGATGAGGAGGATAAAAAGATGTCAGCAATATTAGCAGATGCCGCAACGAACGCAGGAAATGCCGCAGGAAACGCCGCAGCGGGATGGGGGGGAATGCTTCTCTGGCTAGTCGTTTTATTTGCGTTCATGTATTTTTTCATGATCCGTCCACAGAAGAAGGAGCAGCAGAAAAAAAATTCCATGCTGTCTGAGCTGGCGGTGGGAGACACAGTCCTGACGACCAGCGGATTTTACGGAACGATCATTGACATTGAGGACGATACCGTTATCGTAGAGTTTGGAAGCGATAAGCACTGCCGCATTCCGATGCAGAAAGCAGCCATTTCTGCCGTAGAGAAGCCGGAGGAAGCGGAAAAATAAGGACATGAGAGAAAACCTGTTATGGTGAGAAATCCACATAACAGGTTTTTTGGCATATCGGATGGGGAGAAAGCTTATGGGACATCAAAAGGAAAAAGGAAACGCGCGGAAAACGTATCTGGCCGTCACGGCGGTGATCGGCATCCTGTTTTTTGTGCTATGCGCGGGAAAAGGGATCTTTCCCTTTGGCGGCAGCACCATAGATACGGTGGATTTCGGCAGCCAGTGGGTTCCCGCTTATTATCATGTGTGGGATTTCCTGCATGGAAAGGGCAGCCTGCTTTTTGACTGGAAAGTGACAGGGGGCAATAACTTTGCCGGAGCGGCCTCGCAGTTTTCCCTCATCAGCCCTTTTAACCTGCTGCTGTTGCTGGTGGGGCGGAGCCAGATACAGCCCTTTATGACATTTTTCATTTTGGTCAAATTGGTGGCTATGGGGCTGTCTATGTGCTTTTTTCTGCGCAGCTCAAACAGCGGGACTCATAAAAACGCGGAACTCTGGATCGTGGCGGGCAGCGTGTCCTATGCCCTAAGCGGCTACACGTTTCAGTATTATGGAATGGGATGGCCAGATGCGGCAGCGATTTTCCCGCTGTTGATCTATAACCTTGCCGGCATGGTGAGGAAAGAACGGAACGTCAGGCCGGGAAGACATACGCTCGGCTATCTCCTCTGCATGACAATGATTTTTATCATCAATATCCCGCAGGCTTATATGACCTGCTTTTTTCTGATCCTGTTTGCCGGAGGGTATTTTTTCCTGCTGCGGGAGGAGGGAGCAGTCAACAAGGAGGGGATTTTAAAATTCGGCCTGGCCTCTCTGCTGTCCCTGGGATTATCCGCTGCCGTCTTTCTGCCGGCGGCAGTGGCGATCCTGACATCTTCCCGCCTCTCCGGGGAAGAGTATACAGGGGAAAACGGCTATTTCTGGCTGCTGCGCCAGGAGGGGATGGATCCTCAGGCAAAGTGGGCGATGCTCCTTGGAGTCCTCTTTCCCCTGCTGTATCTGGCAGTTACTGCAAGGAAAAAGAAAAGCTGCCTCTGGCAGAGCTATCTTGTTATCCTCATGGTGCTGCCGGTGGTGTTCGAGGCAGTAAATCTCATGTGGCACAGGGGAACTTATATGTGTTTTCCCATGCGCCACGGCTATATGATGATTTTTGCTATCCTTGCCATGGCATTTGAGCGGTACACCCAAAGGCAGCAGACGGAAAAGAGGGGCATTCTTACCGGAATAGCGCTTGCCCTCTGGGGGGCGCTCACCTTAGGGCTGGGCGCGGGGCTTTTGCGTGCCAATCCCCATGGAGGGGCGGTGGATTTTGTCCGGGATTCAGAGGAAGTGGGCGCAGCTTTGGCAAAAGAGAGCGACGTCTTCCACAAGGTAAAGATCGCGGATGCCTCTTTAGACAGCAACTATCCGCTGATCGCAGATGTCTCTTCGTACTCCAATTATCTGCATCTGATGACAAAAGAGCAGATTGCCCTGTCGAGGGCGTTTGGCTATTCCCAGATCTGGACGCGCATCAGCGATACCGGAGGCACGCTGTTTTCGGACGCCCTGTTAGGATACAGCTATGTCGTCCACCAGAAAGAGGCGCGGATGACGGCTGACCTGGAGGCAGGGGCGTATGAGGATTACAGGGAAACAGAACACTTTATCGTTCGGAAAAACCCGTATGTCTATGGACCGGGGCTTCGGCTGGATCTCGACTCCTACCGCAAGCTGGATCAGACGATTTCCAGCAATGTGTTTGAAAACCAGAATAAACTTTCCCAGGCGCTGTTTGGCGCGGACTTTTTTGACACTTGGACGGAGACGTTTGCGGATGAGAAAGTGAGCGAGACCCTGATTTACCGCATTCCTGTGGAAGAAAAGGGAATATTGTATCTTTACTCAAAGGAACTGTCCGGGGCAGAGATCTGGGTCAATGGAAACAGGCTTCCGATCCCAAGCCATGCGGATCTTCATGGTACGAGGTACCTCTCCGACTATAATAACGGGATCCTGACTCTGGGCTGTTTCGCCGGAGAAGAAGTGGAAGTGGAACTGCACCAGACTTGTTATGATACTGGCATTCCCAAGCAGATACAGTTTGCCGTTCTCGATCTGGAGGCATTTATGGACAGCGTGCAGCGCGGCAGAGGGGGAGAGGTTTCCTATGAACTCGGGAAGCATTCCTGCAGATTGAAAGCCTTTGCACAGCAGGAAGAATTTCTTCTGCTGCCCGTCAATGCCGACGGAGGATGGCATTGCAGCATCAATGGCAAAGAAGAGGGGATCGCTCCCCTCTACGGCAACCTGATGCTGATCCAGCTGAAACAGGGGGAGAATGAAATCCTGCTTTCCTATACGCCCCGGGGGCTTTCTAAGGGAGCAGCCGTCACCTTTCTGGCACTGCTTTTGTCCCTGGCATGGATTGCGCTGGCGAGAGTGAAAGCGGTGGAGAGGCTGCTGGAAAAAGCGTATCACATCGCGGCTTACGCCGCGGCGGCGGGATTCTTCCTGGTATTTATAGGATTTCTGGCGGCAGTGTATGTCATTCCGATCGGATATTCCCTCGGGAGATGGCTCGGGGTCTGGAGCTGAGGGGGAACGGGAAAACGGCCCGCAGCTTTTCCGGCAATCAGGACATCACTCAGGATAGCGGACAGGATAGCGATCAAGGCAGAACTCAGGATAGCGCTCAGGATAGCGATTAAGATGACAATCGGGAAGAATGGAAAAAATAGCTTGCAAATGGGAACACGATGTGATATAAATGTTAGTATATTAAAGCGTGAAAGCGTTGAAGGAGACTCTGATCCCCAGACGTCAACAGGAATACAGCGTCACCGACTGAGAGCGCGGTAGGAAAGAGGGGATTACGGGAACACTCCGGAGCAGACGGATGGAACCGGAACGGCAGTTCTGTCAAGTAGATCCGTACGAGGGTGCGCGTTAAGCACAGAGAGAGGGAAGATGACGGGACTGTCATTTTTCAATGCGGGTGGTACCGCGGGATCATAGAGGAATCTCGCCCCGGAAAAGCAGGTTTGCTTTTCCGGGTTTTTTGTTTGTATTGGGCATGTCTGGCAGAGCCGCCTTTAGGCAGAGGCCCTTCAGGGAAAGACCGCCGGACGGCGGCAGAATAGGAGAAGATCATGGAATTTATCACAGGCGTAAAACAAAAAGAAACCTTAGAAATCAGCCAGCTGCGGGCAGGCGGCTTGGAGGGCAGGACTGTCAAAGTCAGGGGAGCCGTTCACACCATCCGCGATATGGGCGAGGTGGCATTTGTGATCCTGCGGAAGCGGGAGGGACTTCTTCAGTGCGTATATGAGGAGGGAAAAACAAAGTTTGATCTGAAAAACTTAAAAGAGGCTTCCGCCATTGAAGTGGAAGGTACGGTAAGCGCGGAGGATCGGGCGCCAAATGGATTAGAGATCCGTGTGGACGCCATCAGAGTGCTGTCAGAGCCACAAGCTCCCATGCCCATTGTCATTTCCAAGTGGAAATTAAATACATCTTTAGAAACGAATTTAGATAACCGCGCCTTAGCCTTGAGGAACATCAGGGAACGGGCAAAATTCCGGATCCAGGAGGGAGTTGTCAGAGGATTCCGGGATTTCTTATACAGCCAGGGATTCACGGAAATCCATACCCCGAAAATAGGAGCCAAAAGCGCCGAGGGCGGGGCGAACCTGTTCCGGTTAGATTACTTCCATAAACCGGCAGTCTTACAGCAGAGCCCCCAGTTTTACAAACAGATGATGGTGGGGGTCTTTGACCGGGTGTTTGAGACGGCGCCGGTATTCCGGGCGGAAAAGCATAACACCAAGCGCCATTTAAATGAGTATACCAGCCTTGATTTTGAGATGGGTTACATCGACGGATTTGAGGACATCATGGCGATGGAAACAGGATTTTTACAGTATATGCTTGCGCTGCTGCAAAGAGATTACGGCAGAGAGCTGAGCATCTTAAACGCGACACTGCCAAAGGCGGACAGCATACCGGCGATCCGCTTTGATGAGGCAAAAAAGAAAGTATCGGAAAAATACAACAGACCGATCAGAAACCCCTACGATTTAGAGCCGGAGGAGGAAGCCTTGATCGGACAGTATTTTAAGGAAGAGTACGGCGCGGATTTCGTGTTTGTCACGCATTATCCCTCCAGGAAGCGTCCCTTCTATGCGATGGATGACCCGTCAGACCCCGCTTACACCTTAAGCTTTGACCTGTTATATCAGGGATTGGAGATCACCACCGGAGGACAGCGCATCCACGATTACAATATGCTGATGGAAAAATTAGAAAAGCGCGGCATGGAACCGGAGGGCATGGAGCAGTATCTTTCCGTGTTCAGGCATGGGATGCCGCCTCACGGGGGATTGGGGATCGGTTTAGAACGCCTTACCATGAAACTGGCAGGGGAGGATAATGTGCGGGAGACGACCCTGTTTCCTCGCGACCTAAGCCGCCTGGAGCCGTAGTGTGAAAAATCAGCTTGATAGCTGATTTTTCCAACGAATTTTATTCGTTTGGCTATTTGTGCCGGAGCGTCCCGGATAGCTATGATGTCAGCCTCCGTCGCGTAAACGCTCCAGAATGGAGATCAAGGTGTGAATGGGAGAAAAAATGAAATTACAACAGCAAATCAAAGAGTATCACCCCTTTAATGAACAGGAGGAAAAAGACAAAGAAATCATGCAGTTTTTGCTTAGCGCCTGCCCGGATATTTTTACAAGGGAAAATCAGGTGGCGCATTTTACGGCATCCTCCTGGTTATTAAATCCGAGCCGCGATAAGGTACTGCTTGTTTACCACAATCTTTATCACTCCTGGTCCTGGAGCGGAGGACACGCGGATGGAGAGCAGGATCTGCTTGCTGTGGCAAAGCGGGAAGCAATGGAGGAGACCGGTGTTTCCGGTGTCAGAGAAATCAATGAGGATATTTTTTCCCTGGAAGTGCTTGCGGTAGACGGGCATGAAAAGCGGGGAATTTATGTTCCCTCCCATCTGCATCTGAACGTAACCTATTTATTAGAGGCAAAGGAAGGGGAAAGCTTGAGAGTAAAAGCAGATGAAAACAGCGGTGTGCAGTGGTTTCCTTTGGAAGAGGCGGTAAAGATGAGCAGCGAGCCGTGGATGGCGGAGCGGGTTTACCGGAAACTGAACGCGAAATTGCGAAATAGAAAATAAGCAGCCGGCAAAAACGAAAGGCCGGAAAGGAGAACGATCATGAAGGATTATGAAGAACCCCAAAGACAGGAAGATATACATCACCAGCGAAGCCGTGAGGCGGCAAATAGCATTTCCGACGAGGTGATTGAATATGTAGGGATTTTGGCGCAGTTAGAGCTAAGTGACGAAGAAAAAGAGCGGGCGAAGCAGGATATGGGAGAGATGCTTGCCTATATTGACAAGTTAAATGAGCTGGATACCGACGGGGTAGAACCCATGTCCCATGTATTTCCCGTCTGCAATGTCTTCCGTGAGGATATCGTGACAAATGCGGACGGAAGCAAGGCGGCGCTGGCGAACGCACCGGCAGAGAAAGAGGGCGGATTTCAAGTTCCCAAAACCATAGGGTAATCCAAACTGCAGGTGACTGTGAACAGCAGCGAAAAAGGTAAGGGAAACCGGAAAGGAAATGACCATGCATGTAATGAGCTTTACTGCCGTAGAACTCGGCAGGAAGATAAAAGAAAAAGAGATCACGGCAGAGGAGGCGGTTTCGGCTGCCTTAGCCGCCATAGACGAAAAAGAGGGAGCCGTGCACAGCTTTGTGACGGTGGACAGAGAGGGCGCCTTAAAGCGCGCCCGTGAAGTGCAGAAATTGATTCGGGAAGGGACGCTGCGGGGACCTCTCGCCGGCGTTCCGGTAGCCATCAAGGACAATATCTGCACCAAAGGTATGCTGACGACCTGTGCTTCCAAAATGTTATACAACTTTGTCCCCACCTATACCGCGGAAGCAGTCGCAAGGTTAGAGCAGGCGGGAGCTGTCATCTTAGGCAAGACCAATATGGATGAGTTTGCCATGGGAAGCACCACGGAGACTTCCGCCTTTGGGGAGACAAAAAACCCCTGGAATACCGCTCATGTGCCGGGCGGCTCTTCCGGCGGATCCTGCGCGGCGGTAGCGGCGGAAGAGTGCGTCTGTGCCCTGGGATCGGACACGGGAGGCTCTATCCGCCAGCCGAGCGCGTTCTGCGGCGTCACCGGTATCAAGCCTACCTATGGCACGGTTTCCCGCTACGGTCTGATCGCTTACGGCTCTTCCTTAGACCAGATCGGGCCTGTGGCAAAAGATGTGACAGACTGCGCGGCGATCTTGGAAGCCATCGCTTCCTATGACAGCAAGGATTCCACTTCCGTAAAGCGGGAAGACTACGCCTTTACCGGGGCGCTTGTGGATGATGTGGCGGGAATGAAGATCGGCATTCCGAGGGATTATCTCGGAGAGGGCTTAGACCCGCAGGTAAAAGAGGCGGTGCTTAGAGCGGCGAAAACCTTAGAGGAAAAGGGCGCCATTGTGGAAGAATTTGATCTAAGCCTCGCAGAATATGCCATTCCCGCCTACTATGTCATTGCCTGCGCGGAGGCAAGCTCTAATCTGGCGCGCTTTGACGGTGTGAAATACGGATACCGCGCCGAAGAATATGACGGGCTTCACCATATGTATAAAAAGACCCGTTCGGAAGGCTTTGGAGCAGAGGTGAAACGCCGGATCATGCTGGGATCTTTTGTGTTAAGCAGCGGATATTACGATGCGTATTATTTAAAGGCGCTTCGGACGAAAGCGCTGATCAAGCAGGCATTTGACAAAGCTTTTGAGAAATATGATGTGATCTTAGGACCGGCGGCGCCGGCTGCCGCGCCGAAGCTGGGGGAATCCTTAAAGGATCCGATTAAGATGTATCTCGGCGACATCTATACCATTTCCGTAAATCTGGCGGGACTGCCGGGCATATCCCTCCCTTGCGGAAAGGATAAAAACGGCCTGCCCATCGGCCTGCAGCTCATCGGCGATTGTTTTAAAGAAAAAACGATTATCCGCGCCGCCTACGCGTTTGAAAAAACGAGAGCGTATGAACGCAGTCCGATAGCGCGGCAGTGAGGGAAAAAGCTTGAAAATTGAAAGTTTCAAGCTATGAAAAGGCCGCCTGACGGCGGCAGAATGAGAGGAATCATGAGTAAACAATATGAAACGGTCATCGGACTGGAAGTCCATGTGGAATTAGCGACTAAAACAAAGATTTTCTGCGGATGCTCCACCGCGTTCGGCGGAGCGCCTAATGCCCATACTTGCCCCGTGTGTACCGGTATGCCCGGTTCTCTTCCGGTGCTGAATAAGCAGGTGGTGGAATATGCCATGGCGGTGGGGCTTGCCACCAACTGCAAAATCACCCGGTACTCTAAATTTGACCGGAAAAACTATTTCTACCCGGATAATCCGCAGAACTACCAGATTTCCCAGCTGTATCTTCCCATCTGCCAGGACGGCGGCGTGGAGATTGAGACTGCCGCGGGGAAAAAGACGGTTGGGATCCATGAGATCCATATGGAGGAGGATGCCGGTAAATTAGTCCACGACGAGTGGGAGGACGCATCCATCGTAGACTATAACCGTTCCGGCGTTCCCTTGATTGAAATTGTATCGGAACCGGATATGCGTTCGGCGGAGGAGGTCATCGCCTACCTGGAAAAGCTCCGTATGATCATCCAGTACCTTGGGGCTTCCGACTGTAAGCTGAACGAAGGATCCATGCGCGCCGACGTCAATCTCTCTGTCCGTGAGGCGGGAAGCAGGGAATTTGGCACCCGTACCGAAATGAAGAACTTAAACTCCTTTAAGGCGATCGCGAGAGCCATTGAGGGAGAGCGGGCGCGCCAGATCGAGCTTTTAGAAGAAGGGAAAAAAGTGATCCAGGAGACACGGCGCTGGGATGACAATAAAGAAGATTCTTACGCGATGCGTTCCAAAGAGGACGCGAAAGATTACCGCTACTTTCCGGATCCGGATCTGGTTCCGGTTTTCATCAGCGATGAATGGATCTCAGCTGTCAGGGCAAGGCAGCCGGAGCTTCGCACGGAGAAAATGGAGCGTTACCAGAGGGAGTTTGGACTCCCGCAATATGACGCGGATATTATCACGGGACATAAAAAACTGGCGGATTTATTTGAGGCGACTGCCGCCATCTGCGGCAAGCCGAAAAAAGTTTCCAACTGGATTATGGTGGAGACGATGCGCCTGCTAAAAGACAACGGGATGGATGCCGACGATCTTTCTTTCTCACCGGAACACTTTGCGAAATTAGTGGATCTGGCGGATTCTAAGGCCATCACCAACACGGTGGCAAAGGAGGTTTTTGAGCGGATATTTAAGGAAGATATTGACCCGGAACGGTATGTGGAGGAGAAGGGATTAAAAACTGTCAATGACGAGGGAGCGCTCCGCGCCGTGGCAGAGCAGGTGATAAAGGAACATCCTCAGTCCGTGGAGGATTACCGCGGCGGAAAAGAGAAAGCCATAGGCTTTCTGGTAGGCCAGGTCATGAAGGCAATGAAGGGAAAAGCGAATCCGGCAATGGTCAGCCGGCTGCTGAAGGAATTGGTAGAGCAGGCGAGAGAAACTTGAAGATTGAGTTTAGCTATGATTGACAGGGATAAGCAGGGACAGACAATAGGAGACGCTCTGACGAGAACAAAATCGCCGGAGCGTCTCCCATTAGATAGTGATGAGGTTTTAGAGCTGGGTTTCTGTTTAGGTTTCTGCCAGATTACCGGTATAGAGCTGATAGTATTTGCCCTTTGCCGCGATAAGCTGGTCATGGCTGCCCCGCTCGATGACCCGTCCCTGCTCTAACACAATGATGCAGTCGCTGTTTCTGACCGTGGAGAGGCGGTGCGCGATCACAAAAGTGGTCCGTCCTGCCATCAGCTTATCCATGCCGTCCTGTACGATCTTTTCGGTCCGGGTATCAATGGAGCTGGTAGCTTCATCGAGGATCAATACCGGAGGATCTGCGATCGCGGCTCTTGCGATGGCAAGAAGCTGGCGCTGTCCCTGGCTGAGGTTCGCGCCGTCCCCGGTGAGCAGCGTATGGTAGCCATCTGGAAGCTGGTGGATGAAGCTGTCAGCGTTGGCGAGTTTTGCCGCGGCAATGACCTCCTCATCGGTGGCATCTAATTTGCCATAACGGATGTTTTCCATCACGGTAGCGGTAAACAGGTGGGTGTCCTGGAGCACAATGCCTAGGGAATGGCGCAGGTCAGCTTTCTTGATCTTATTGATGTTGATGCCGTCATAGCGGATTTTCCCGTCCTGAATGTCATAAAAACGGTTGATCAGATTGGTGATGGTAGTCTTTCCGGCTCCGGTGCTGCCAACAAAGGCAATTTTTTGTCCCGGCGTGGCGTAGAGATCTACATTGTGGAGCACGATTTTCCCCGGCTCGTAGCCAAAGTCCACATCGTCAAAGACGACATCTCCTTTTAACTCCACATAATCCACACTGCCGTCTGCCTGATGGGTATGCTTCCATGCCCAAAGACCGGTCCGCTCCGCCGTTTCTGTCAGGACGCCGTTTTCTTTTTTGGCGCAGACAAGAGTGACATAACCTTCATCGGTTTCCGGCTCCTCGTCTAAGAGGCGGAAGATGCGCTCAGATCCCGCCAAAGCCATGACAATATTATTTATCTGCATACTTAACTGGTTGATGGGCTGGCTGAAGCTCTTATTAAAGGTAAGAAAGCTGGCAAGCCCTCCTAAGGTAAAGCCGCCGACGCCGTTTAGCGCCAGGATGCCGCCCGTGATGGCGCAGAGCACATAACTGATATTCCCGATCTGGGCATTCACCGGCATCAGGATATTTCCGAAAATGTTGGCATTTTTCGCGCTCTCATAGAGGTGGTCGTTGAGGCGGTTAAAATCCTCTATGCTCTTTTCTTCGTGGGTAAAGACTTTTACCACCTTCTGGCCGTGCATCATTTCCTCGATATGGCCGTTGACTGCCGCGAGGGATTTCTGCTGCTCGATAAAATATTTCGCGCTCAGAGAACCGATTTTCTGGGTGGACAAAAGCGTAACGCCTATCATGCCAAGGGTCACGAGAGTCAGCGGGATATTTAACCGCAGCATACTGATAAAAACGGTTACGATCGTGATGATGCTGTTTAAAAACTGCGGGATGCTCTGGCTGATCATCATGCGGAGCGTGTCGATGTCGTTGGTGTAGGTGGACATGATATCCCCGTGGGAATGAGTGTCAAAATACCGGATAGGCAGTTCTTCCATATGGAGGAACATGGCGTTCCTGAGATTGCGCAGCGTTCCCTGGGTCACATTGACTAAAATCCTGGTCTGCAGGTAGGAAGCTGCCGCGCCGGCCGCGTAAAAACAGGCAACGCGGCCGAGGGCATGGGCCAGGCTGGAAAAATCCGGGTCTGCCTGCCTGGTCAGAGGAAGGATGTAATCGTCGATCAGCGTCTGCATAAACAGCGTTCCCTGCACATTGGCGAGTACGGAAATCACGATGCACGCCACCACCGCCACGCAGGCAGCGCCATAATTTTTTAAGATCTCCTGCATGAGCCGGGAAAAAAGCCTGCCGGGATTTGCCACCTTTGGGTGCGGACCTTTGGGACCTCTGGCTCCGGGGCCGTGGATGATTTTTGCGTTTTGATGATTTTGGGGCATTATGAAACACCTCCTTCGTCAAAATCTCCGCCGCCCCTAGTCTGGGACTCGTAGACATCGCGGTAGATCTCATTTTGGGCGAGCAATTCCTCGTGGGTGCCGAAACCGTCAATGACGCCATTGTTCAGGACGATGATACGGTCTGCGCTCTGCACGGAGGAAATGCGCTGGGCAATGATAAGCTTGGTGGTATCCGGGATTTCCTCGGCAAAAGCCTTGCGGATCTTGGCTTCGGTCGCAGTGTCAACGGCACTGGTACTGTCGTCTAAGATTAAAATCTTTGGTTTCCTTAAGAGCGCCCTTGCTATGCAGAGCCGCTGTTTCTGTCCTCCGGACACGTTTGTCCCGTCCTGCTCGATATAAGTATCGTACTTATCGGGGAAACGCTCGATAAACTCATCGGCACAGGCGAGGGCGCAGGCGCGGCGGCATTCCCCGTCTGTGGCATTGGGGTCGCCCCAGCGGAGATTTTCGTAGATCGTGCCGGAAAACAGCACATTCGTCTGCAGCACCATGGAGACTTCGTTCCGCAAGGTGTCTAAGTCGTAGGAGCGGACGTCTTTTCCGCCCACGCAGACGCTCCCTTCCTCCGCATCATAGAGGCGGCAGATCAAGCTCACAAGGGAGGATTTGGAACTGCCGGTGCCTCCGATGATGCCGATGGTCTCCCCGGATCTTATGGAGAGATTGATATCGGAGAGTACCGGGATCTCGGAGGTTTTGTTGTAGCGGAAGGTCACATGGTCAAAAGCAATGCTTCCATCGGAAATCTCATACTCTGGATGTTCGGGATTGACGATATCGCTGCTCTCTGTCAATACTTCACAGATGCGCTCGGCGCTGGCAACGCTCATGGTCAGCATGACAAATACCATGGAGAGCATCATAAGGCTCATCATAATGTTCATGCAGTAGGTGAGAAGGCTCATCAGCTCCCCGGTGGAGAGCGTGCTGCTTACGATCATTTCAGCGCCCAGCCAGCTGATGGCGATGATGCAGGCATAGACTGCCAGGATCATCGCCGGATTGTTAAAGGCAAGGATGCTTTCCGCCTTTTGGAACATCCGGTAGATGTTCTGGCTTGCGGCGGTAAATTTCTGTTTCTCATAGTCCTCCCTGACGTATGCCTTTACTACACGGATGGCGGAAACATTCTCCTGCACGGAGGCGTTTAGGTCGTCATACTTTGGAAAGGCTTCCAAAAAGTAGTGATGCGCCTTAATGGTAAGGACAGCGAGAATGGAGCCTAAGGCGATAATGGCCAAAAGATAGATGGTGGCAAGCTTCGGGCTGATAAAAAAAGCCATGACCATAGCGCAGATCAGGGTGAAAGGGGAGCGTATGCACATGCGCAGCAGCATCTGATAAGCATTCTGAATGTTTGTGACATCGGTGGTAAGGCGCGTCACAAGGCCGGCCGTGCTGAATTTGTCAATGTTAGAAAAAGAAAAGGTCTGGATATTTTCGTACATGGACTTTCTTAAATTGCGCGCAAAGCCCGTGGAGGCCTTCGCACCGAAAGTGCCTCCCATGATGCCGCAGAAAAGAGAGAAGCAGGCGGCTGCAACCATGAAGCCGCCCATCACATATATATGGCGGAGGTTTCCCGCTTCCACGCCATCGTCGATGATCGATGCCATCATAAGCGGTATGATCGTCTCCATGATAACCTCTAAAATCATGAAAACAGGAGTGATCAGAGAAGCTTTTTTAAACTCTTTGATCTGCGCTCCTAATGTTTTTAACATGGAACCACATCCTTTCTGAAGAATCCTTTCTGATATAATCTTTTCTGAGAATCGCTATGGCTGCTTTTCTGCGCCGGTATGTTGACAATGTTATTACATTGGAAAGGAAATGTCAACCTTGATTTCCCAGATGTCCCGCTGCCCTTTCAGGAAAGAAAGGAAGCGGAGGAAAAAATACCGGGCACATAATGTAG
>CAZAMD010000037.1:0-9634 GCA_964486485.1 uncultured Roseburia sp.
GGTTCCGAACCGGTCAGGGGATGCAGATTTATTGTGACATAATGAGTTTCATAGAGACAATGAAACGGAAAAAAGAGAATATCTTCCAAAGCATTGCCGTTCTAATGGGCGGCGGGCCGGTTAAGATCTGACCGGCCTGTTTGCCATACGCATGATTCCGTCGTCCCCTCGCAGCATCTGCTGCAAGGAGACGACGGGGTGTCTGAACTGTTACGAATATATTTCACAACCAAACCCTTGCACTTGATTAAAAATTTACAGATTTATGATCCGCTCCAAATGTTTTTCGGGATTCGTTCCAATTGTATACCGTTTCTTCTTCAAGATTAAGCTTTTGCTCCCACTTCTATCAGTTTTAATATATTCAATGGCAGGCTGCTTATGAAATACCTTTCCTCCGTATGCTCCTTCCCGTCTGTTCCCGCTGCTGTATTCCGCATCAGGATGATTCTTTAGGCCCGCCCATTCTTTTTTCTGGCTCAGCCAGGAGATATTGTCTGTCTGCCAGTACTCCCTCTTCTCCGTTTTCCCCCTTGCTTTTTCTACTGTCTTCTTATAGGCGCTCTTCTGAAAATGATGTCCATCATCTTATGCAGGACCTCCTTCTCCTGTCTGCTATCCGTCACTGTATTTACATAGTCTAAAAGTGCTTGCATGATCATCCATCCTTTTTCTTTTGATTATATCAAAAAGATGGATGCTGTGTTCATGATTTATTCATTCATGCGTTTGTCGTGGAAATAAGGCAAAATCGGATTGAAAAAAGAAAGAAAGTCTGCTATACTTTCTCATATGTGTTTTTGCGTAATAAAACAATATAGGTGTAAAGTATGATAAAAAAGATAGATATTCTGGGAATCCGGCTGAATGATTATACCGTGCGGGAGGCCATCCAGCAGGTGGAGGCATTTTCGGATGACAATGTCCCTAAGGCCATCGAATCGATCTCCATGAAGATGCTGATGGAAGCCGAGGAGGATCCGGAGGTGAAAGCGGTCCTGATGTCGCTGGATCTGCCTGTCATAGGGGAAAAAGAAATACTTGAGGTCGCGGGCGTGCAGAACAGGCAGCGCATAAAAGAGACGGAAGAGCGGGATTTTTTCGTGGAGTTCTTCAAGCGCATGGAGCGCGGCCGCAGGCGCATCTATCTCCTCGGGGAGACAGAAGAAAAGATAAGCCTGATCAAGCGGCAGCTGTTCGCGGAATATCCGAAGCTGCAGTTCGCGGGGGAATATGCCCTGGAAACCTGCGGCGGGGATCTGGAGGCAGCGATCAATGAGCTGAACGCGGCAACGCCGGAAGTCGTCATTTCCGTCCTGCCGACGCCGGGGCAGGAGCATTTTTTCCGGGAGCAGAAAGACAAGATCAACGCGAAAATCTGGTATGGCCTCGGTGAATTTGAGGTCGTGAAAAAGCCGGGCATGAAAAAACGCTTAAGGAATCTTGTGCGCCGGGGGAGGCTGAAGCTCAGCATGGAGAACTATAAAAAAAAGAGGGAGGAAATCAAGGCCTCTAAGTGAGAAACTATGCAGAAGTTATTCTATAAAAGATCGACGGTAAAAGATTATCTGTGCCTGTTCCTCGGCACGGCGCTCATGGCTTTCAGCATCCAGTGCATCTATGACCCCATCCGCCTGGTGACGGGCGGATTTACCGGGATTGCCATCATCGTAAAAGAAGTGACGGGGAACATCGCGGGAGAGGGGATCCCCCTCTGGTTCACCAATTTCATCCTGAATGTCCCCGTCTTTCTGTTTTCCCTCAAGATCAAGGGAAAGCGTTTCATCGGCAGGACGCTGATAGGCACGCTGCTCTTATCGGCGTGGCTCTACGTCATTCCTCCGGTGGATCTGACACAGGGGGATTACATTCTCTCGGCAGTGTTCGGCGGCGTCATCGGCGGCGCGGGGATAGGGCTGATCCTGCTGGCGAAAGCGACGACAGGGGGGACGGACATGGTCGCCGTCCTGATCCAGCACTATCTGAAGCACTATTCTGTGGTGCAGATCATGCAGATCCTCGACGGGGCGGTGGTGATGCTCGGCTTATACATTTTCGGCATCCGCGGCGCACTTTACGCCATTGTGGCGATCTTTATCACCAGCAAGGTATCGGATACCCTGATGGAGGGATTCAAATTCGCCAAGGCGGCATACATCATTTCCGATCACTATGAGCTGCTGGCGAAACGGATCCTGACGGACTTAGAGCGCGGCGTCACAGGCCTCTACGCGAAGGGCATGTATTCCGATGAGCAAAAATGCGTCTTATACTGCGTGGTATCCCCGAAAGAGATCGTAAGGGTGAAAGAGATCGTCCGGGAGGCGGACCCCAAGGCTTTCATCATCGTAACGGACGCAAGGGAAGTGCTAGGGGAGGGCTTTCAGGAAACAGCCAGATGATGCCGCCGGGGGATTGTGAACTATGTACATCTCAGAATGGGAAGAAAAAGGAAAAAAATTGAGGAAATGCATAAAAAGTATGTATTTCCTCTTTCTTTTTTTGTGGTTTTGCATTAAAATAAAAATGAGGTAGCTTTTCATATCCATATCCGGCAGGAAATCATTGTGAAAGTTGCTGAAAGCTTCCGGGACGTTCTTGGAAAGCGTTTCAAGGGAAACAGGGTGAGAAGGAGCAGAGAGTATGATTTCAAACCAGATACTTCAAAATACGATCGACGGGTTAAAGGGAATCACCAGGATTGATTTCTGCATCATTGACGTGGAGGGAAAGGCTCTTGCGGCGACTTTTCCGGACACGGATCCATATCTGGAGTCCGCGCGGGCGTTTGTCAATTCTCCGGCAGACAGCCAGGTGGTGAACGGCTGCCAGTTTTTTAAAGTATTTGACGAATATCAGCTGGAGTACATCCTGCTTGCGGAGGGAGACAGCGAGGACGTCTACATGATAGGCAAGATCGCCAGCTTCCAGATCCAGAATCTGCTGGTGGCATACAAAGAGCGCTTTGACAAGGACAATTTCATCAAGAATCTCCTGCTGGATAACCTGCTGCTGGTGGACATCTATAACAGGGCTAAGAAGCTCCACATCGAGACGGAGGTGCGCCGTGTCGTGTTCATCGTGGAGACGAACCGCGACAAGGACGGCAATGAGCTGGAACGCATCCGGAGCGTCTTTGGCGGCAAGTCCAAGGATTTTGTCACGGCGGTGGACGAGAAGAACATCATCGTTGTCAAGGAGGTGGCGGAGAACGAGGGCTATGACGAATTGAACAAGACGGCGGAGGTGGTAGTCAACCTCTTCCGTTCGGATTCGGTGAACGACATCCATGTGGCATACGGCACCATTGTAGGAGAGATCAAGGAAGTGTCCCGCTCCTACAAGGAGGCGAGGATGGCGCTGGACGTGGGAAAGATTTTCTTCGAGGACAAAGATGTGATCGCGTATTCCGCGCTGGGCATCGGGCGCCTGATCTACCAGCTGCCGATCCCTTTGTGCAAAATGTTCATCAAAGAGATTTTTGACGGCAAATCACCGGATGATTTCGACGAGGAGACGCTGACCACCATCAATAAGTTCTTCGAGAACAGCCTGAATGTGTCTGAGACTTCCAGGCAGCTATACATCCACAGGAACACGCTGGTCTACCGCCTGGATAAATTACAGAAGTCCACAGGGCTAGATCTCAGGGTCTTTGAGGACGCGATCACCTTTAAGATCGCGCTCATGGTTGTGAAATATATGAAGTACATGGAGTCTCTGGACTACTAGAAAGGAATCTGCTATGATAAAGCTAGAACATGTCAGCAAGGCTTATTCCGCGGGCATTCCCGCGCTTAATGACGTGAATCTCAACATCGAGGAGGGAGAATTTGTATTCATTGTCGGCGACAGCGGTTCCGGGAAATCCACGCTGATCAAGCTGCTGCTAAAGGAGCTTGAGCCGACCGATGGCACGATTACGATAAACGGGAGAAAACTGAACAGGATCAAAAGAAGGCAGATCCCGAAATTCCGCCGCGGCATCGGAGTGGTATTTCAGGATTTCCGCTTGTTAAAAGACAGAAATATCTATGACAATGTCGCGTTCGCCCAGAAGGTCATCGGCGAGTCGAACCGCTCCATCAAAAAGAATGTCCCGCTGATGCTCTCCATGGTGGGCCTGGCGGCAAAGTACCGCTCCTATCCAAGACAGCTCTCCGGCGGCGAGCAGCAGAGGGTCGCCATTGCGCGGGCGCTGATCAACAAGCCCCAGATCCTCCTGGCAGATGAGCCTACCGGAAACCTCGACAGCAACAACGCGTGGGAGATCATGAAGCTGATGGAAGAGATCAATGACAACGGGACTACTGTGGTCGTCGTCACGCATAACATGGAGATCGTAAGGGCTATGAACAAGCGCGTCGTCAAGATGCAAAAAGGGATGATCGTGGAGGACAGCGGGGATTCCGTCGGCGGCGCGGAAGAAAGCACAGGTGGTGGGTATCAGGATGAGGATTAGTACATTTTTTTACACAATCAAACAGGGGCTGGTCAACATCTGGAGGAACAAGATGTTTTCGCTGGCGTCGATCGCCACCATGACAGCCTGCATTTTTCTGTTCGGCCTCTTCTATTCCATCGTGACGAATTTCCAGTCCATGGTCAGGGAGGTGGAATCCGGCGTGGCTGTCACGGTGTTTTTTGACAAAGGGATCAGCGAGCAGCGTATTGAGGAGATCGGGCAGCTGATCGGGGAGCGCGTGGAGGTTTCCAAATATGAGTACGTCACCGCCGATGAGGCGTGGGAGAACTATAAGGAGATTTATTTTGAGGGGAACGAGGAGGCGGCGGAGAGCTTTGCCGGGGATAACCCTCTGGCAAATTCCGCGAGCTATTCGATCTATCTGAACGATGTTTCCATGCAGGGCACGCTGGTCTCCTACCTAAGCTCCATCGACGGGGTGCGTGAGGTGAAGCAGTCGGAGCTGGTGGCGAATACCCTCACGGACTTTAACAGCCTCATCGGCTATATCTCTGTCGGGATCATCCTGATACTGCTGGGAGTCGCGGTTTTTCTGATAAGCAACACGATTACCGTCGCCATCTCTGTCCGCAGGGAGGAGATAGGCATCATGAAGCTGATCGGGGCGACGGATTATTTTGTCCGCGCGCCGTTTATGGTGGAGGGCATCGTAATCGGACTGATCGGGGCAACAATCCCTCTTGGGATTTTATATGTGCTTTATGAGAAGATCGTGGAATATATTGAATATAAGTTTCGCTTTATCAGCAGTATGATAAAGTTCTTGAGCGTGGAGGAAGTGTTTCACACCTTAGTGCCGGTGGCTCTGATCTTAGGGGTGGGGATCGGTTTTATCGGAAGCAGGATAACCATAAGGAAGCATTTGAAAGTATAGTGATGAAATCCATGAAAAAAAGAATCCGGTCACAGAAAATAGCGGTGCTGTGCCTGCTCTTTCTGCTGGGCGGGGTCCTGTCCGTGCAGGCCGCCGCATCCACTCTGCACGAGGCGGAGCAGGAGAAAGAGTCGTTAGAGCAGAAGCTGAAAGAGGCCCGGGACGCCATTGAGGCGCTGAGGCAGTCGAGGGATCAGACCGAGGAGAAGCTAAAAGAGCTTAACCGCCAGCTGCTGGATATCTCCGAGAGGATCACTGCCCTGGAGGGGCAGCTGGAACAGAAAAACAAAGACATCTTGGACGCGAAGGAACGGCTGGCGGAGGCGGAGGAGGCAGAGCGGCAGCAGTACGAGGACATGAAGCTGCGGATCCGGTTTATGTATGAAAATTCATACACCTCCTATGTCAGGCTGATCTTGGAGGCGAAGGATCTCCCGACGCTTCTGAACGCGGTGGAATATGTCGCTGAGATACAGCGCTATGACAGGGAAAAACTCAAGGAATACAGCGTGGCAGTGGAAACGGTGGCGCGCATGAAGGAGAATCTGGAGCAGGAACGCGCGGAGCTTGAGGCGATGAAAGAATCGGTGGAGCGGGAAAAAGAAGAGGTGGCAGCCCTGATGCAGGAGAAAGAGCGGCAGCTTGCGGAGCTTTCCGAGGAACTCGGAAGCGCCCAGAGCGAGGAGGAATACTACGCGGCAGAGCTGCAGGCCCAAAATGAGCTGATCGCCGAGATCAGGCGGATAGAGGCGGAAAAAGCCGCGGCGGGCAATGCGGAGAATCCCTATGCGGGGGGAGCGTTTTTCTGGCCCTGCCCCGCCAGCACCCGGGTCACAAGTGATTACGGGAACCGTACCGCCCCTATGAGCGGCGCATCCGCCAATCATAAGGGCATAGACATCGGCGCCCCGGAAGGAACGGACATTGTGGCGGCGGCGTCCGGCACTGTCACAGCGGCATCCTACAGCAGCGCGGCGGGCAACTATGTGATGATCGCGCACGGCGGCGGGCTTTACACCGTTTATATGCATGCCTCGGAGATCCTCGTATCGCCCGGGCAGGAGGTGTCAGGGGGACAGGTGATCGCGAAAGTGGGGAACACCGGGATTTCCACGGGGAGCCATCTGCACTTTGGCGTATCGCTCCAAGGGAGCTATGTCAGCCCATGGAGTTATCTGGGCGGCTGACCGATCATAGAAAGCGGAAAGGAAAAGAATGGACAGACAGCAACTGGAACAGAATCAGAAAACAGAGGAGCGGCAGCCGGCCGGCAGCCATGGGGCGGAGAAGAAAAAAGCGATGGGCATTGGGATATGCTGTGGCGCGCTCGGCGCCGTGCTGGCAGGGCTTCTGCTGCTTGCGGTGGTAAGCAGGGCTGCCGGGGTCAGGATTTTAGTCACCAATGGAAGCACAGGGACGGGGGGCGCGCTGCTGACGGACGGAGCCGTCGCGAAAATCGAAGAATTGAAAGCCTACGCGGATCTGTATTATTACGATGAAATCGACGAAGATGCCCTGCGGGACGGCCTTTATGAGGGGGTCATCAGCGGCCTTGGGGATAAGTATTCCGTTTATTACAACGCGGAGGACAATGCCCAGATGCAGCTGGACACCACCGGGAAATATTACGGGATCGGCGCGGGCCTGCGCCAGGAGAAAGATACCATGATGGTCTCCATATCCAAAGTATATGAAGGGACGCCCTCGGAAGAGGCGGGGCTTTTGGCGGATGACGTCATTCTTACCGTGGACGGCGCGGAGGCCTCCAGCATGGAGGTGACGGAGCTGGTGAAATTGATCCGCGGAGAGGAGGGCACTTCCGTCCATTTGGAGATCTACCGTCCTTCCACAGGTGAGGACCTCTCCTTTGACGTGAAGCGCGCCAATGTGACGCTGCCGAGCATCTCGCACGAAATGCTCGAGGGAGGGATCGGATATATCCATATCGATTCCTTTGAGTCGGAGACGGCGCTGCAGTTTGAGCAGGCGCTGGCAGAATTGGAGGGACAGGACATGAAAGCGCTGATCCTGGATGTGCGCTACAACGGCGGCGGCCTGGTGACTTCCGTGGTGCAGATTTTAGACGATATCCTGCCGGAGGGCCTCCTGGTCTACACGGAGGACAAAAACGGCAGGAGGCAGGAATATTTTTCCAGTGATGACGCCAGCCTGGACTGCCCGCTTGCCGTCCTGATCAACGGGGACAGCGCCAGCGCTTCGGAAATCCTAGCGGGGGCGGTAAAGGATTATGGGTACGGGACGCTGATCGGCACCGCGACCTATGGCAAAGGGATCGTGCAGTCCGTCTTCCAGCTTGAGGACGGGGATGCCGTCAAGCTCACCACGGCGAAGTATTTCACGCCGAAAGGGAATTATATCCATGAAGCGGGGATCGAGCCGGATATCGCGCTGGAATATGAATACCTGGATCCCGATGGGACGGAATACGAGATACAGTATGACAATCAGGTGCAGAAAGCCATCGAAGTGCTGACGGAACACGCTGCGGAGGGAAAACAGAAATGACCCGTTGCAGAACGAAAGCTTATCCTGTAGAATATAAGAAAGTTTTCGACTGGCATGGCATCTTCTGCCGCTGCAGAACGAAAGCCTATCCTGTAGGATATAAAGGAGAAAGCGAAAGCCGGACAGCGCAGGGAGGCTCCTGGCACTGACCGCTCCAGAGGATAAGAAAAGAAACTCAGGAAAAGGATTAAGAAAAAACAGAAGAAACTAGAAAAAACAGAAGAAACTAGAAAAAATCAAAAACAAGAAAAAACAGGAAAAACCAGAAAGAAAACTAGGAAAAGCCAGAACAAAACAAGAAAAAACAAAAAAACCCAAAAATCAAAAAATCAGAAAGAGGTGATACTGTGGTAGAGCTTGATTCATTCAAAGCAACCCTGAACGCATACAGGGAACCGCTGCAGGAAGTGAGGGATTCACTTTGACCTGGCGAACAAAGAGCAGCGGATCCAGGAATTAGAGAGGGAAATGGAAGCGCCCGGCTTTTGGGACAATCCAGAAGTTTCCCAGAAGAAAACGAAAGAATTGAACAGCATGAAAAGCGATGTGGAGACATATGCATCCCTAAAGACGCAGTTTGAGGACATTGAGACACTCATCGAGATGGGCTACGAGGAGAATGATGCCTCCCTGATCCCGGAGATCGGGGAGAGCATGCAGGAATTTATCAGCGCCTACGAGGGGATCCGGAGCAAGACCCTGCTCTCCGGGGAATATGACAGGGACAACGCCATTGTCTCCCTCCATGCCGGAGCCGGAGGCACCGAGTCCTGCGACTGGGCGGCAATGCTTTACCGGATGTTTTCCAGGTGGGCGCAGGACAAGGGATATGCCGTGGAGGTGCTGGACTCCCTTGACGGCGAGGAGGCGGGCATCAAGTCCATCACCTTTGAGGTCAGCGGGGAAAATGCCTACGGCTATCTGAAATCCGAGAAAGGCGTGCATCGCCTGGTGCGCATCTCTCCTTTCAACGCGGCGGGAAAGCGCCAGACCTCGTTTGTTTCCTGCGACGTCATGCCGGATATCGAGGAAGACCTGGACATTGAGATAAGGGAAGAGGATCTGCGGATCGATACCTACCGCTCCAGCGGCGCCGGAGGGCAGCATATCAATAAAACATCTTCGGCGATCCGCATCACCCATATCCCCACAGGAATTGTGGTACAGTGCCAGAACGAGCGCTCCCAGTTCCAGAACAAGGACAAGGCGATGCAGATGCTAAAGGCGAAGCTGTATCTGCTCAAGCAGCAGGAGAACGCGGAGAAAGCGGCGGACATCCGGGGAGAGGTGACGGAGATCGGCTGGGGCAATCAGATACGCTCATATGTCATGCAGCCTTATACCTTGGTCAAAGACCACCGCACCGGAGTGGAGACCGGAAATGTGGAAAGCGTCCTGGACGGAAAGATCGATCTGTTCATCAACGGCTATTTAAAATGGCTTTCCCTGAAAAATTCAGGCTGATATTTACGAAAAAGAGGTTGCCTCGGCAGCCTCTTTGTGTTATTATCTTCCACATGAGGACAGATGTTAGCGTGAAGCAAACACAGGCACAGAAACAGCGCAGGCGGCAGAGAGATCTGCCGTCTGCTATCGGGTACAGTGAGAAAGAGGCAAGGTTTCAGCTGCCGGGGACAGAAGCATCCCCCAACGCTGCTATCGGGTACAGTGGGAAAGAGGCAAGGTTTCAGCTGCCGGGGATAGAAGCATCTCCCAACGCTGCTATCGGGTACAGTGGGAAAGAGGCA
>CAZAMD010000037.1:9734-13659 GCA_964486485.1 uncultured Roseburia sp.
CCCAACGCTGCTATCGGGTACAGTGGGAAAGAGGCAAGGTTTCAGCTGCCGGGGATAGAAGCATCTCCCAACGGCTATCGAGTACAGTGAAGAAAGAGGCATAGTTTCAGATATGAAAGAGAAGAGCCAATATTTTGTTTTGAAAGAAAAGGCAGTTCCTGAGGTTCTTTTGAAAGTGGTAGAGGCAAAGAGGCTGCTCGATTCCGGGAAGATCGCTTCCGTGCAGGAAGCGGCGGAAAAAGTCGGGATCAGCCGGAGTTCCTTTTATAAATACAAGGATGACATCTTTCCGTTCCATGAGACGGCAAAAGGGCGGACCATCACGATGGTGATTCAGCTGGAAGATGAGCCGGGACTGCTGTCTCTCATATTAAAGACCATAGCGGAGTTTCCTGCCAATATCTTAACGATCCACCAGAGCATCCCGATCAACGGGATCGCTTCCCTGACCTTAAGCGCGGACGTCTTATCCGAAAAAGAGGACATCGAGGAAATGGTGGCGCATATTGAGGGGCAGGAGGGAATACATTATGTAAAAATTCTGGCGCATGAATAGTCCGAAAGACCCCTTCCCTGAGGGGGTGCGCCGGGGAAAAGCAAGCAGGCGGCAGCCGGAGAGAGACAGGAGGAAGATCATGATAAAAGCTGCGATCATGGGATATGGGACCATTGGTTCGGGAGTAATGGAAGTGCTGGAGATCAATCAGAACAGCATTGCAAGGCGCGTGGGAGAAAGGATTGAGGTAAAATACATCTTAGATCTGAGGGATTTCCCGGGAGATCCGATACAGGAGAAAATCGTTCATGACTATAAAGAGATCGTAAAGGATGCAGAGGTGAAAATCGTGGTGGAGACGATGGGGGGCGTCGAGCCTGCCTATACCTTTGTAAAGGCGATGCTGGAAGCGGGAAAGCATGTGGCCACGTCGAACAAGGCGCTGGTGGCTGCGAAAGGCGCGGAGCTGATCGCCCTTGCGGCGGCAAATCGGGTCAATTTCATGTTTGAGGCCAGCGTCGGCGGGGGGATCCCCATCATCCGCTCCCTCAATGCCTGCCTGACCGCGGACGAGATTGAGGAGATCACAGGGATCGTGAACGGCACCACCAATTACATGCTGACCAGAATGACGGAAGAGGGCACGGATTTTGCGGAAGCATTAAAGGATGCCCAGGCGAAAGGGTACGCGGAAAAAGATCCCGCGGCAGATATCGAAGGATACGATTCTTGCAGAAAGATCGCGATTTTGACTTCTTTAATCTGTGGACAGCAGGTGGACTATGAAGACATCCATACGGAGGGCATCACAAAGATTACCGCCGCGGATATCAGGTATGCGAAGGCAATGGGAAGAAAGATCAAGCTGTTAGCTTCCAGCAGAAAGGCCGGGGACGGCTACGCGGCGATGGTAGCGCCCTGCCTGCTGCCCGAAACACACCCCCTCTACGGCGTGGATGATGCGTTTAATGCCATTTTTGTCCATGGAAATGTCTTAGGCGACGCGATGTTTTACGGGAGCGGAGCGGGAAAGCTCCCCACCGCCAGCGCTGTGGTCGCGGATATTGTGGAGATGGCAAAGCACATTGACAAGAACGTGAGAGTGGAGTGGAGTTCCAAAAAGATGAAGCTGGTGGATTGCGGAAGCATCGCCAATCGGTTTTTCGTAAGAGTGCCGGGGAAAGAGAAAGCGGAAGTGGAAAAAATCTTCGGCGCGGTTTCCTATGTGGAGGCGGCAGGCGCGGAGGGGGAGCTGGGCTTTACCACAGGGGAACTGACAGAGGCGGAATTTCAGGAAAAGGCGGCAGGCCTTGGCGCGGAGGCGCGGTTCATCCGCCTGGCGTGATGGAAACAAGCAAATCGGCAAATCGGCAAAGCCGAAAACCGGCAATGCCGCAAAGCGGCGATGCTTGAAACCAGCAGCGCAGCAAACCAGTGATGCTGTGGTCATGGATATTTGGAAATGGAGACGATGATGAAATATTTAGTGATACTTGGGGACGGAATGGCAGACCTGCCGATCGAAAGCCTTGGGGGGAAGACGCCCCTGGAATATGCTGCGACGCCCAAAATAGATGAGCTGGCTTCCAAGGGAGAGATCGGCATGGTGCAAACGATACCGGACGGCATGAAGCCGGGGAGCGATACGGCAAACCTTTCCGTGCTGGGATATGATCCGAGGAAATTCTATTCAGGGCGTTCCCCCTTGGAGGCGCTCTCCATCGGCGTGCCGATGAAAGACACCGATATTGCCCTGCGCTGCAATATCGTGACGCTTTCCGAGGAGGAGGAAAACTACGAGGACCGCATCCTCTTAGACCACAGTTCCGGCGAGATCAGCACGGAGGAGTGCGCCGTTTTGCTGGAGGCGGTCAGGAAAGAGCTGGAAACGGACCGTTATCATTTTTATGTGGGGACCAGCTACCGGCACTGCCTGATATGGGAGGACGGCGAGGTTTTGGATCTCGTCCAGCCGCATGATATACTGGGACAGAAAATCGGGGATAAGCTGCCGGAAAACGAGGCGCTCCGCGATATGATGAAAAAAAGCTATGAGATCCTGGCGGATCATCCGATCAATGCCGAGCGGAAGAAACGGGGCTGCAATCCGGCAAATTCCTGCTGGTTTTGGGGAGCTGGCACGAAACCCGCGCTCTATCCTTTCGCTGAGCGCGCGCACAAGAACGGGGCGATGATCTCTGCGGTGGATTTATTAAAAGGGATTGCGGTGGGGACTTCCATGAAAGTCGTTGAGGTAGAGGGGGCAAACGGCGGCCTTGACACCAATTACGAGGGAAAAGCAAAGGCGGCGGTTGACGTGCTTACCAGAGGCGGCTGCGATTTTGTGTATGTCCACTTAGAGGCGCCCGACGAAATGGGGCATCAGGGCAATGCGGAAAAGAAGGTCAGGGCCATCGAAAACCTGGATGCGCGGATCATCCGGCCGATCGCGGAGGGCTTAGAGGCCGCGGGAGAGGAGTTCCGCATGATGATCCTCCCAGACCACCCGACGCCCGTCAGCATCCGGACTCACTCCGCGGATGCGGTGCCATATCTGCTCTATGACAGCAGGAATCCCCGCAGGGAGAGCTGGCGGTATAACGAGCGGGAGGCAAAGGAGAGCGGGAATCTGATCGCCGAGGGATACAGGATGATAGACTATCTTTTGGAACAGTAGGCAAGGGCACGGGACGGGCGCTATGGCAAAAAGGAAAAAGCGGAATATGATAGGAGAGAAGAGCGGATTTAGAGGTAATGAAAATGCAGACAGTTCTTCTCGTGACCGCATTTTCTCTTGATGTGTTCCTGGCCTGTGCCGCCTGCGGGACGGAAAAGATCCAGATAAAGAACGCGGCGGCGCTCGCCATCAGCGGCATCTGCAGCGGAGTGCTGCTTGTCGCCCTCCTGGCGGGAAGTTCCTTAGAGGGCATGATAAGGGAGACTTACGCGGAAATCCTGTGCTTTTTGGGGCTTTTTCTGGTCGGCATCTGGAAGCTGGCGGAGTACGTCATCAAAAGATATATCAGAAAACATAGATTTTTATGCAAACGCGTGAAAATAAGCGTTTCCCAGCTGAATGTGATATTGAGCATCTATAACAACCCGGCGATGGCGGACATGGATCACTCCTCCGTGATGTCCGTCTCTGAAGCGGTATTCTTTGCCTTGGCCATGTCCGTGGATGGGCTGTTCGGGGGACTGTCCGCCGGATTTTTGGATATCGGCATTCCCATGACAGTCTTTCTGAATTTTCTGGTGGGATATCTGGCGGTCAAGGCGGGCAGCGCCCTCGGAATGCGGGCGGCGTTAAAAAAGGAGATGGATCTTTCCTGGGTCGGCGGCACATTGTTTGTGGCACTTGCTTTCAGCAAAGTATGGCATTAGGCAAAACGCGCGGCTGCAAGGCAAAAATGCCAGGCAAAAATGCCA
>CAZAMD010000037.1:13759-21911 GCA_964486485.1 uncultured Roseburia sp.
ATGCTGCGCAAGAATGCCATGGAAGAATACAAAAAGATCTGATATAATGAAATACAGACAGGCGAGGAAAGGAACGGCTTTACAATGGCGGAAGTGAGATTGTTGCATGGGCAGGAGATACAGGGCGCGGTGAGTGTGGCGAGGGAGGCGTACATGGAGGCTATGCCGCTCTACATCCGCTCGAAAGAGGAAGCGGAGCAGTTTTACCGTGAAGTGACGCCGGCGATATTGTGGCAGCAGGTCAGCGCCGGGAATTTATTCCTGTGGGGAGTCTTTACAGATGCCGGCCTGTGCGCGGTCGGAGCGATCCAAAAAGACGGCAGGATCACGATGCTCTATGTCCGTTCCGACTGCCAGCGGCGCGGCATGGGGCTTCTGCTGCTGGATTCCATGCGGGATTACGCGGCGTCCTCGCTGGCCCTTTCCAAAGTGACCGTCACAGTGTCTCCGGTGACGTTGGCGGCCTATTTCCATAAAAGAGGATTCACCGCTGTTTCCAAAGGGGCGGAGTCCCCGGGGAGGGTGTCGCTCGAATGCCCGCTGCGCCAGGAATCGGCGGATCCCTATCCAAAGAGGCCGGTCAGCGTAAAGCTAATCCTGGTGCTGACCGCCGCCGTGCTCGCCCTATCGTTCGGGGTGATCGGCGGCATCACATTGCATCATCTCATGAAAGAAGAGATGTTTGACAAGTGGGATTACAGGGAGATCATGAGAGAGAACGATTGGTAGGGCAGGCTTGCGGAGAGGGGCGTCAGGAGTTTGTTCCGCAAAAAGGTTGCAAAATCCATATTGATATGTTACACTTTTTACAATTTAGGAACTGCGCAGGAAGCGGAAAGCAGATGGCCAGGCTCCGCTTTTGCGGAATGGGAAAAGAAAAACGGCGACGTTTTTTTTTTTGGAAAAAAAATGAAAGGATAGGGAAGCAAATGAAAGCTCATTTAATACTCGAAGATGGGAATGTATTTACCGGAACCAGCATAGGATCCTCCAGGGAAGTGATCAGTGAGATCGTCTTCAACACCTCTATGACTGGCTATCTGGAGGTTTTGACAGATCCCTCTTACGCGGGACAGGCCGTGGTGATGACCTATCCGCTGATCGGAAATTACGGCATCACGCCGGATATGGAGTCGGACAGGCCCTGGCCGGATGGTTATATCGTGAGGGAGCTGTCAAGGATGCCGAGCAACTTCCGCGAAGAGGGGAGCATGCAGGAGTTTCTTGTGAAATATGACATCCCCGGCATCGCGGGGATCGACACCCGCGCATTGACGAAGATCCTCCGCGAGAAAGGGACTATGAACGGAATGATCACCGTCAGAGGCGACCATCAGATAGAAGAGGTGATCCAAAGGCTGAAAGCCTATGCCGCGGGCAGCGTGGTGGACAGAGTGACCTGCAGGGAGAAACGGGTGCTAGAGGGAGACGGGAAACGCGTCGCGCTTCTGGATCTGGGGGCGAAAAACAACATTGCGCAGTCTTTAAATAAGAGAGGCTGTGAGGTTTCCATATATCCGGCGCATACCCCGGCGGAAGAAATCCTTGCCACGGAGCCGGACGGGATCATGCTGAGCAACGGGCCGGGCGATCCGAAAGAATGCGGGGAAATCATAGCGGAGGTGAAAAAATTATACGACTCCGATACGCCGATCTTTGCAATCTGCCTCGGACATCAGCTCATGGCGCTCGCTGCGGGGGCGGACACCCATAAAATGAAGTATGGCCACCGCGGAGGGAATCATCCGGTCAAGGATTTAAAGACCGGACGCGTCTACATTTCTTCCCAGAATCACGGATATGTGGTAGACACCGATAAATTGGATCCGAATGTGGCAAAGCCGGTATTCATCAATGTCAATGACGGGACCAACGAGGGACTGGAATATATAGGGAAGCATATTTTCACCGTGCAGTTCCACCCGGAAGCGTGTCCTGGACCGCAGGACTCGGCCTATCTGTTTGACAGGTTTATGGAAATGATGTCAGGGAGGCAGGGGAAAGGAAATTGAGAGGTTCCGTCCCATGTAAGGCCGGCGGACGGCGGCAGAAAGAGAGGAAAAGATGCCAAGAAATCATGAGATAAAGAAAGTATTAGTAATTGGTTCCGGCCCCATCGTCATCGGCCAGGCAGCAGAATTTGACTATGCGGGAACACAGGCCTGCCGCTCCCTGAGAGAGGAGGGGGTGCAGGTCGTGCTGGTGAACTCCAATCCGGCAACCATCATGACCGATAAAGACATTGCGGATCAGGTCTATATCGAGCCGCTTACGGTGCCTGTCTTAGAGCAGATCATTGAAAAGGAAAGGCCCGACAGCCTGCTGCCGACGCTAGGCGGGCAGGCGGGATTGAATCTGGGGATGGAGCTGGAGGAGAAAGGCATCTTAGGCAGATACCATGTAAAATTGATCGGCACTACGGCAGAAACCATCTTCAAGGCGGAGGACCGCCAGGCGTTCAAAGACACCATGGAAAAGATCGGAGAGCCGTGCGCGGCTTCCCGGGTGGTCCACAATGTGGAAGACGGCATCCGCTTCACCAACACCATCGGATATCCGGTGGTGCTCCGTCCCGCCTATACCTTAGGGGGGAGCGGCGGCGGCATCGCCCACGATGAGACGGAATTGGTGGAGATCCTCACCAACGGGCTGCGTCTCTCCCGCGTCGGGGAAGTCCTAGTAGAGCGCTGCATAGCCGGCTGGAAAGAGATCGAGTATGAGGTGATGCGTGATGCCAGGGGCAACTGCATCACGGTGTGCAATATGGAGAATATCGACCCGGTGGGCGTGCATACCGGAGACTCTATCGTGGTGGCGCCTTCCCAGACCCTGGGGGATAAGGAGTACCAGATGCTGCGCACCTCCGCGCTGAACATCATTTCTGAGCTGAAGATCACCGGAGGATGCAACGTGCAGTATGCCCTGCATCCCGAGAGCTTTGAATACTGTGTCATAGAAGTAAATCCCCGCGTGTCCCGTTCTTCCGCGCTGGCATCTAAGGCTACGGGATATCCCATCGCGAAGGTGGCTGCGAAAATCGCCCTCGGCTACACCTTGGACGAGATTAAAAACGCCATAACGGGAAAAACGTATGCCAGCTTTGAGCCTATGCTGGATTACTGTGTGGTCAAAATTCCAAGACTTCCCTTTGATAAATTTATCACAGCCAAAAGAACTCTGACCACGCAGATGAAAGCGACGGGGGAAGTCATGAGTATCTGCGACAATTTTGAGGGTGCGCTCATGAAGGCTATCCGCTCCCTAGAGCAGCATGTAGACAGCCTGATGTCCTACGATTTCACAGAGTTTACGGACAAAGAGTTAAAAGAGCAGTTAGAAGTGGTAGATGACAGAAGGATCTGGGTCATTGCCGAGGCGCTCCGCCGGAAATTCAGCTATGACGCTATCCATGAGATTACCAGAATTGACAAGTGGTTCATTGATAAACTGGCCATTCTTGTTGAAATGGAGGAAACCTTAAAGAATCAGCCATTGACCCTGGAATTATTAAAAGAGGCAAAACGCATCGAGTTTCCAGATCGCGTCATTGCCGAACTGTCAGGAAAAACAGAACAGGAAATCCGTCAGATGCGCTATGAAAACGGCATTGAGGCGGCGTACAAAATGGTGGATACCTGCGCCGCGGAGTTTGAGGCGGCAACGCCCTATTATTACTCCGTATACGGCAGTGAGAACGAGGCGGTGGGGACGGCGTCCAAAAAGAAAGTGCTGGTGCTTGGCTCCGGTCCTATCCGCATCGGGCAGGGGATTGAATTTGACTACTGTTCCGTACACTGCACCTGGGCATTTTCTAAGGAAGGCTGGGAGACGGTCATCGTCAACAACAATCCCGAGACGGTTTCCACGGACTTTGACATCGCGGATAAACTGTATTTTGAGCCGCTTACCCCGGAGGATGTGGAGAGCATCGTAAGATTGGAAAAACCGGACGGGGCGGTGGTCCAGTTCGGCGGGCAGACGGCGATCAAATTGACAGAGAGCCTTAGGAAGATGGGTGTGAAGATCCTCGGCACGAAAGCGGAAGATGTGGACGCGGCGGAGGACAGGGAGCTGTTCGACAAAATCTTAGAGCAGACTCAGATACCGAGAGCGGCGGGAGGGACCGTCTTTACCGCGGAGGAGGCCAAAGAAGTGGCAAACCGCCTGGGTTACCCCGTACTGGTCCGGCCGTCCTATGTCCTTGGCGGGCAGGGCATGAAGATTGCCTTTAACGACGGAGAAATCGAGGAATTTATCGGGATCATCAACCGGATAGCGCAGGATCATCCGATCCTGGTAGATAAATACCTGCAGGGAAAGGAGATCGAAGTGGACGCCGTATGCGACGGGACGGATATTCTGATCCCGGGCATCATGGAGCATATCGAGCGCACCGGGGTACACTCTGGAGACAGCATCTCCGTATACCCCGCGCCGACCATCAGCAGCCGCGTAAAAGAAACTATCGTGGAATATACCAAACGGCTGGCAAAAGCGCTTCATGTGCAGGGATTGATCAACATACAGTTTATCGCTATGGACGAGGAGGTCTATGTCATTGAGGTAAATCCCCGTTCCTCGAGGACCGTGCCCTACATCAGCAAAGTGACCGGAATCCCCATCGTTGACCTGGCGGCAAAGGTGATCATCGGAAATACCATCCGCGGCTTAGGCTATGAGCCGGGGCTTGCGCCGGAGGCGGAATATATAGCCGTAAAAATGCCGGTATTCTCCTTTGAGAAGCTGCGGGGGGCGGAGATATCCTTAGGGCCGGAAATGAAATCCACAGGAGAATGCCTAGGCATCGCCAAGAATTTTAACGAGGCGCTGTATAAGGCGTTTTTGGGAGCGGGCGTCACCCTGCCGAAATATAAGCAGATGATCATGACGGTCAAAGACGCGGACAAGCCGGAAGCGGTCGTCGTGGCAAAGCGTTTTGAGGCCCTGGGCTATAAGATTTATGCCACCAGAAGCACTGCCAAATACCTGCAGAAAAACGGCGTAAACGCCCTTCGGGTCAATAAGATCTCTCAGGAGTCCCCCAATGTCATGGATCTGATCCTGGGACATAAGATCGATCTTGTCATCGATACACCGACTCAGGGGAACGGAGATAAGACCAGGGACGGCTTCCTGATCCGCCGGAACGCTATCGAGACGGGGGTTTACTGCATCACGGCCATGGACACGGCAAACGCCCTGGCGCAGAGCCTTGAGACTGCCACCAATAAGCTGACGCCGGTTGATATCGCGAAAATAAAGAACTGTTAGAGAAGTCCGTTTGATTTTTCTATCAGCCCGCAAAAATGGCGCGCCAAAAGGTGCTGCCGCACGAATTTTTGAGTGCGGCAGCACCTTTTCCGAAACCTTTACCAAAAGAATGGCAGGAGGGCGGCATCCGCGGCTGCGCTGTCACAAAAGCTTCATTTTGCCCTGCGGTTTCTTATCAGAGCCGTCGGGCTCCTCAGCGGCGGCAGCCTTCTCTTCCAGAGTGGCAGCCAGCTGTTTCTGCAGCTCTGCCTGCCTGCGCTGCGCGGCCTCCAATTTCTTCCTGCGGAAACGGTCCGCGGTTTCCCGAATGTAGGAATCCGCCACAAAATGCTCCAGCGTATGCTCGTCAATGGCGATCCGGTTATCCATGGTCTTCATGATATCCAGGACCTTTAAAGAGCAGCCGACGGAAGGATCGCTCAGATCGCAGATGGAATTGCTGGAGAATTTCAAAATCATCGGGTGCATGAAATCATCAGGATTCTCTTCTAAAACAAGCGCTTTCTCTCCGTCGGACAGATCGACGCAGGCGCCTTTCGGCAGGATGTGGATGCACTCGGAAAGCGCGGCGAGAACGGCGGGATGATAGAGTTCCTGCTGCCCATACAGCTCTTTCATGGCGGCAACCTCTGAGATGGGCGGCTTGTTGATATTCATGGCGGTCAGCCGGTCAAAGCGGTCGGCAGCCTTTAAGATCTCCGTCAGAAGCTTGAGGACTCCCGACGGCTCTTTGGCTTTCAGGGAAGCGCTGTTGCGGAAAACTGCCTGCCGTATGATTTCCAGAGAAGGCTCTGGAAGATCGAAAAACTCATACTGCGGCCGCAAGGTTTCATATCCCCGCTCTAAATTCAGCTGGATGAACTCCCGGTCGCTGTCGCTTAATCCCTCGCCCTTGTCGAAGATAGACGGAGGCACATACAGATAACCGAAATCATAAAGCAGGGACGCCGTGATGAGAGCGGCCTGATTCTGATCCGCCACGCGCATTTGATTGGAAATCAATGCGGACAGGATGGCGACGCTGACAGCGTGTTTGTATACAAAGTCCGTAGAACTGCGGAGATTCTGGGTGAAATTCAGCTTATGATCCAAAACGCCGTAATGGGCCTGAATCTCTTTTACCAAAGCTAAAAGAGAAGCGGGAGGCTGCCCGGCCTGGAGCCGGTCTAAATTTTCCTTTAACTGAAACATATAAACCGTCTGGAGCTGCTCGAACTCCAGATCCTCCCTCGAAAGAGGCGGAACCGGTTCCGCCGGCTCCAGGATATAGATTCCGATCAGACCGAAATTCTGAATGCTGTGGATCCCCTGGAATGTCAGTCTGGTATCCCTCTCATATAACAAAACCCCCATTCTGTTATAAATAGGCTTTGCCAGGCGCATGCCCGGCTTTAAATCGGCTGTCTTTACAAATAGCATAATCCCTGCCTCCTATCCTTATCTCCCGCACGGAAATCGGCAGATGCCTTCCGGCGTAACGGCTGCGATCGCCCCTGCAATGACGCAGAAACAGGCGTTATCGTCTTTTGCCGTTCTGATTTCCGTAAAATATCCTGTGATCGCGGGCTTCCTTCTGTTTCCATGCTATCCTATGTTCGCTTTGCATGAAAATTGATTTCCGTGCATCTCCCAAATACCATATTTGCAGAGGATATTATATATGTTATAATAACACATCAAAGAGCGAATTACAAT
Organism: uncultured Roseburia sp.; assembly: GCA_964486485.1. GTDB lineage: Bacteria > Bacillota > Clostridia > Lachnospirales > Lachnospiraceae > Roseburia. The sequence continues at coordinate 20,726 of CAZAMD010000037.1, forward strand.
CGGTAGCAGACACATTCCCGGAACGGAGATTTGAGAGGGAGCACATCATGGAAAAGCATTTATGCGGGTGGGCGCTGATCCTTGGCATGCTGATGGCACTTACGTCGAGCGCCGCCGCGACGCAAAAAGAGATTGACAATGCCAAGCAGAGGATTACAGACCTGAAAGATCAAAAAGAAGAAGCGGAGCAGCAGATTGACAGCTTAAACGGTGAAAAAGAAGCGTTAGAGACAGACCTTGGCAGATTCAACGAACAGCTAAAAGAAATCACCGCTTCCATGAATCAGCTGGAGAGTGAGATCGCGGGCAAAGAGCGGGCGATAGAAACAGCGGGGAAAGAGCTGGCGGACGCAGAAGAGAAATCCGCGGAGCAATATGAAGACATGAAGCTGCGTATACAGTTTCTGTATGAGCAGGGGAGCGGCGCGGTCTGGCAGATGCTTTTGGAAGCAGGCTCCATTTCTGATTTTTTAAACAGGACTGAGTATGCCGCGCAGATCAATCAGTACGACAGAGAGAGGCTGGCGGAATTTCAAAGACTGCGGGAGCAGATAACGGCACAAAAGGAACAGCTTGAGGCAGAACGGGCGGAGCTGACCGAATTAAAAACAAAAAAGGAAGAGGAACAGGCTGCCGTGAATAGCCTGATTTCCGGCACCAGAGATAAGATTCAGCAGTCCGATGCGGATATTGCGAACGCCCTCTCCGATGTGGAGGATATAGAGGAAAAAATTGCCAAAATGGAGGCCTATGAAAAAGAATTAGAGCGAAAAAAGGCAAAAGAGGATGCGGCGCGGTTAGCTGCGATTAAAAAGCAGGAGGAGGAGAATATCTCCGGCGCTTCCTATGTTCCGGCAGACAGCGACGCGTATCTGCTGGGAGCGCTCATCGAGTGTGAGGCGGGGGGAGAGTCCTATGAAGGGAAACTGGCAGTGGGAAGCGTCATCCTAAACCGTGTCAAAAGCTCCTATTTTCCGAACACTGTTTCCGGTGTCATCTATCAGAGCGGACAGTTTTCCCCGGTGGTAAGCGGCCGCCTGGCATACCGCCTGCAGGCGGGAGTAAGCAGCGGCTGCCTCGGGGCAGCCCAGGAGGCGCTCAACGGGAACATTACCACAAACTGCCTGTATTTCCGCGCAAACAACGGGATCATATCCGGCATGGTGATAGGAAACCATGTGTTTTA
>CAZAMD010000038.1:0-21568 GCA_964486485.1 uncultured Roseburia sp.
TTGCGGTCGCGGCTGTAGCTGGAATCCGCGGAGAAAGGCAGGTCGATGCCGTGGGCTTTGCAGTATGCGATTTCAGATTCGCGGGAATCCATCGTCCATTTGTCATCTCTCCAGGCCGCGATGATCTTAAGATCCGGAGCTAACGCCTTGATGCCAAGCTCAAAACGGATCTGGTCGTTCCCTTTGCCGGTAGCCCCGTGGCAGATAGCGGCAGCGCCCTCTTTTCTGGCCACTTCCACCAGTTTCTTTGCGATGAGGGGGCGGGCCATCGAGGTTCCCAGCAGATATTTGTTCTCATAGACAGCGTTGGCTTCCACACAGGGCATGATGTAGTCTTCACAAAATTCATCGATGATATCGACGATGTACAATTTAGAAGCTCCGCAGGAGATCGCTCTCTCCTCAAGACCGTCTAATTCCTCCTCCTGCCCGCAGTCGATGCAGCAGCAGATCACCTCATAATCGTAATTTTCCTTTAGCCAGGGGATGATGGCGGTCGTATCCAATCCGCCGGAGTATGCAAGAATCACTTTTTCTTTCATGGGATAGTTCCTTTCTTGAATATGCTTGGTACAAATTTGATCACAAACAATATACAACAAAATACATCGAAACGCAAGTGAAAAAATATGCATTCGGTTTCAGAGGGCAGACGCCTGTGGCAGAAAGCCGTCTCTCTTAAATAGAAGCCGTTTGCCGTATTTTACAGAAACCGTTTCTCTTGCTATAGAAGCCGGTTGCCTTAACGTATCAAGGCAAAACAAAAAAGGAGGACGAAAGGAGGACGGCAAAGGGAAAAGACCGTTCGGAAAATCAAAAACAGTATTGCATAAAAATAAAAAAAGACGTATAATTATGCGATAAATGGCAGGAGGGACGGACAAGACGCGGAAAAAGAGGCTTTACGGAAGCGCGCGGGTGTACTAATATGGTAAGAAGAAAAAGAAAGGGTGAAACGTTATGATAAAAGCAGGGATCATCGGGGCGACCGGGTATGCGGGGAATGAACTGGTGAGGATACTGACGGGGCATAAAGAGGTGGAGATCAAATGGTACGGTTCCCGCAGCTACATCGATCAAAAATATGCGAAAGTTTATCAGAATATGTTTGAGATTGTGGAGGACTGCTGTCTGGATGACAATATAGAAGCGCTGGCAGAACAGGCGGACGTCATTTTTACGGCGACTCCCCAGGGATTTTTGGCGGGGCTTCTCACGGAGGAGATATTAAAGAAGACGAAGATCGTGGATTTAAGCGCCGATTACCGAATCAAAGATGTGTCGGTCTATGAAGCATGGTATGGAATCGCGCACAAAAGTCCTCAGTTTCTGGGGGAGGCGGTTTACGGCCTCTGTGAGGTGAACCGGGAAAAGATAAAGGGCGCGAGGCTGATCGCCAATCCGGGATGTTACACCACCTGTTCCATTTTAACGGCGTATCCGTTAGTAAAAGAGGGACTGATTGACCCGCAGACGTTGATTATCGACGCGAAATCCGGAACCTCCGGCGCGGGACGGGGGGCAAAGCTTCCGAACCTCTACTGCGAGGTGAATGAAAATATAAAAGCATACGGAGTGGCAAGCCACCGCCATACGCCGGAAATGGAAGAACAGTTAGGCTATGCGGCGGGAAAAGAGATACGGATTAATTTTACGCCGCATTTAGTTCCCATGAACCGCGGTATTTTAGCAACGGAATATGCCGCGCTGGTCCAAAAAGCGGACGGAAGCCTTCCCTCCTGTGAGGAGATCAGAGCCGTATACGATCGGTATTATGGCAGGGAAACATTCATCCGCGTGTTGGATGAGGATGTGATGCCGGAGACGAGATGGGTGGAGGGCAGCAATTATGTGGATATCAATTTTCAAGTGGATGAGCGCACGGGAAGGATCATTATGATCGGCGCCTTAGATAACCTTGTGAAGGGGGCGGCGGGACAGGCAGTGCAGAATATGAATCTGCTGTTTGGATTCAAGGAGTGGGAAGGGTTAAATCTTGTTCCCCTGTTCCCATAACAATGAAAAGGCCGCCGGCAGACGGCAGAATGAGAGGAAGAATGAAAGAAGAAGTCGTCATTCGTCAGATGGGGTTCGATGATTATGAGGAAGTTTATGAACTGTGGATGCAGATACACGGTTTTGGGATGCGAAGCGTGGACGATTCGAGGGAGGGAGTGGAGCGGTTTATCCGCAGAAATCCTTCCACCAGCATGGTTGCGGTGCTAAAAGGGCAGATCATAGGATCTGTTTTATGCGGCCATGACGGCAGAAGGGGCTGTCTCTATCATGTCTGTGTCAGGGAAGATTACAGAAAGCATGGAATCGGCCAGAAAATGGTGCAGGCCTGCCTGGAGGAGCTGAAAAAAGAACATATCTGCAAAGTGAATCTCATCGCGTTTCAGAAAAACGAAGTAGGGAACCGCTTCTGGAAGGGAATGGGATGGAGCTTTCGGGATGATGTGAATGATTATGAATATGTGCTAAACGAAAACAACATCACAACCTACAATCCTTAGCTGTTTCCAAAACAGCTTAAGGCACAGAGGATTAGGACGGCGGCAGAAAGGATCAAGCGAATGGATAAAGGAGGGATTTTGGCATGAGGCAGGTTTCAGGCGGCGTCACCGCGGCAAAAGGATTTTTGGCGTCAGCGGCGGCGGCGGGAATCAAATACAAAGACCGGACAGATATGGCAATGATTTACAGCGAGACTCCCTGCCATGCGGCAGGAACCTTTACGAGAAATCTTGTAAAAGCGGCTCCGGTAACATGGGATCAGAAAGTGGTCTATGAGACGAAGAAAGCGCAGGCAGTAGTCATTAACGCGGGGATTGCCAACGCCTGTACCGGAGCAGAGGGGATGGGTTACTGTGAAGCCACGGCAAAGGAAGTGGAGCGGCAGATGAACATTCCGGCGGAGCAGGTGCTTGTGGCTTCCACAGGCGTTATCGGGATGCAGCTTCCCATCGACCGGATCCGCGCGGGGATCACTGCCATGATTCCAAACTTAAAAGCAGACGAAGAGAGCGGACATCAGGCCGCCCTTGCCATTATGACGACAGACACCCGCGAAAAAGAGGCCGCGGCTGCGGTAGAGATCGGGGGAAAGACCGTTACCATCGGCGGCATGTGCAAAGGCTCCGGCATGATACATCCTGATATGTGCACCATGCTAAGTTTTGTCACCACGGACGCGGCGATCTCACAGCCCCTATTGTTAGAGGCGCTGCAGGCGGATGTGCAGGACACATATCATATGGTTTCTGTGGACGGTGACACCTCCACCAACGACACCTGTATCCTGTTGGCGAACGGGATGGCGGGCAATCCAGAGATTACGGAAAAAAACGAGGATTACAGGATGTTTGTGCAGGCGCTCAACGTTGTAAATGAGACACTGGCAAAGAAGATGGCGGAGGACGGAGAAGGGGCGACGGCGCTTTTGGAAGTGAAGGTCGTAGGAGCTTCCAGTAAGGAACAGGCGAGGATGTTAAGCAAAGCGGTCATCACCTCAAACCTTACGAAGGCAGCTATCTTCGGACATGACGCCAACTGGGGCAGGATCCTCTGCGCGATGGGATATTCCGGGGCAGAGTTTGACCCGGAGAAGGTGGACTTATTTTTTGAGAGCGCGGCGGGAAGGATACAGGTTGTTAAAAACGGCATGGCAGCGGATTACAGCGAAGAGATGGCTGCCAAAATCCTGTCAGAACCTGCCGTGACAGTCCTTGCGGATGTGAAGATGGGCGCCGCGGAGGCTGCGGCATGGGGCTGCGATTTAACACTTGATTACGTCAGGATCAACGCGGACTACCGCTCTTAAAAAATGTCACAGGAACGATCCATTGCCAGCGGAAAGCGGAAAAGAATCATGGAAGAGAAGATTGAAAATCAGAATTTTCAATCTGATATGAAAAGGCCGCCTGACGGCGGCAGAATGAGAGGAAATATGCAGGAATTGTTAAAAAAAGCGGAGGTGCTGATCGAAGCGCTCCCTTACATACAGCGGTTTAACCGCAAGATCATCGTAGTAAAATACGGCGGAAGCGCCATGGTGGACGAAAATTTAAAGAGACAGGTGATCCAGGACGTGACCCTGTTAAAGCTCGTGGGGTTTAAGCCGATCATCGTACACGGCGGGGGAAAAGAGATCAGCAGATGGGTGGAAAAATCTGGAATGGAGCCGGAATTTGTAAAGGGATTCCGGAAAACGGACGAACCTACCATGGAGATTGTGGAGATGGTATTAAACCGCGTGGGAAAATCCTTAGTCAGGCTGGTGCAGGAATTAGGCGTCAACGCCGTGGGGATCAGCGGAACGGACGGCAATCTCTTGAAAGTAGAAAAAAAATACGCCGATGGGGAAGACATTGGATTTGTAGGCGAGATCACAGAGGTCAGTCCCAAAATCCTTTATGATTTACTGGAAAAAGATTTTCTCCCTATCGTCTGTCCGGTGGGAATGGATGAGCAGTACCGCAGCTACAACGTCAATGCGGACGATGCGGCCTGTGCCATTGCAAAGGCGGTAAAAGCGGAAAAACTGGCTTTTTTAACAGACATTGAGGGCGTATATAAAAACCCTGAGGATAAAAGCACGCTGATATCCTGTCTGTCGATCCCGGAGGCAAAGGAGCTTATCGGCAGCGGTCTTGTCGGCGGCGGTATGCTGCCAAAACTCAACAACTGCATTGACGCGGTGGAAAACGGCGTTTCTAAGGTCCATATTTTAGACGGGCGCATCGCGCACTGCCTGCTGTTAGAGATCTTTACAAAGAATGGAATCGGCACTGTGTTTTTGGGAGATCAGGTAACACGGTTTTAAAGACATAGAGGAAGATCAGTAAGGCTGTTTGCGGGCGGCTGCGGAAAGGCATGGTTTGATATGAAAAAAGAAAGTTATATCCAAAAGGCGGAGGAAAACATTCTTCACACCTACAATCGCTATCAGTTAGTGTTAGACCATGGGGAAGGGGTTTATCTTTACGACACCGACGGGAAAGAGTACTTAGATTTTGCGGCGGGGATTGCAGTACAGGCGTTGGGCTATCATCATCAGGAATATACAAAAGCCATTCAGGAGCAGGCGGAAAAGCTTTTGCACACCTCCAATCTCTACTATAATGTTCCGGCCGTGAACGCGGCGGAGCGGCTGAAAAGAGCCAGCGGCATGGATTGCGTATTTTTTACGAACAGCGGCACGGAAGCTGTGGAGGGGGCGATTAAGGCGGCAAAAAAATATGCCTGTACCAGGGACGGCCATGCGGGGCATGAGATCATCGCCATGAACCGGTCGTTCCACGGCAGAAGCATCGGAGCCTTGTCAGTAACCGGAAACAGGCATTACCAGCAGCCCTTTGAGCCGCTGATGCCGGGAGTGCGGTTTGCGGAATTTAATCAGCTGGAAAGCGTGAAGTCTTTGATCCATGAGAAAACCTGCGCCGTCATTCTTGAGACGGTACAGGGCGAGGGCGGCGTTTATCCGGCGGATATGGAATTTATCAGGGGTGTGAGGGAGCTTTGCGACCGGCACGATATCCTTTTGATCCTGGATGAGATCCAATGCGGCATGGGGAGAACGGGAGAGATGTTTGCGTGGCAGCATTACGGCGTGAAACCGGACATCATGACCAGCGCGAAAGCGTTAGGCTGCGGCGTTCCGGTGGGCGCGTTCCTGATGACGAAAAGGGTGGCGGAGAAATCCTTGCAGCCCGGCGACCATGGAAGCACCTATGGAGGGAATCCTTTTGTGGGAGCGGCGGTGGATAAAGTGTTAGAAATCATGGAGCGCGATCATATTGTGGATCATGTAAAGGAGATCGCGCCTTATTTAGAGCAGAGGTTAGATGCGCTGATAGAAAAGCATGGATTCCTTACGGAAAGACGCGGAATGGGACTGATGCAGGGCGTCGTATCGGAAAAGCCGGCGGGGCAGATAGCCGCAAAAGCCATTGAGAAAGGTCTGCTCATTATCACGGCAGGAGAGGATGTGCTGCGGCTGCTGCCGCCATTGATCATCGAAAAAAAGCATGTCGATGAGATGATTCAAAAATTAGACAGCGTCTTAGCGGACATGGAAAGAGACAAAGAGACGATCGCCTGACGGCGATAGAATGCGAGGAAAGATGAAAGCGTTACAGGAGAAAATCATATCCGCGGTGTGTCTGATGATTCTGCCGGTTCTGATGGCGGCGGGGATATCGCGCCATGACGCTGCCGGAAATGGGGAGGCAGCGGCGGACGCGGCAAAAGAGGAGGGCAGCGCGGAGGCAGCCGCTGCGGAGGAGGCTTATCAGCAGGCGGAGGAAGATCTCATTTTCTGGTATGATGACGATTCTTATGAGCAGTTTTTCGCGCTGGCTGCCAGGGAGTATTTTGAAAAGACAGGCATCAAGGCGCTGCCGGTCCCGAAGGATAGCGCGGAATACATGGAGGCTGTCTACGACAGCACGATGCGGGAAGATTCTTACCCGGATGTCTATCTGATTTCGGGAGAGGATTTAGAGGAAGCGTATCTCTATGGCCTTGCGGCTTCCAACGGATCCGCGGACCGCTACAGCGGCGCGGCGGAACACGCGCTCACAGCGGCGTCCTACCGGGGAAAGCTGCTGGGATATCCCTTAAATTACAACGCCTGCGTTTTCATTTATCAGAATGACTACTTTTCCCGGCCGCCGGAAACGATGGAGGATATCATTCGCTATTCCGAGGAGAATGAGCCTGGGGAAAACGTGGAGTATCTCATGGAATGGGATGTAAACGATGCCTTTTATGATTTTCCTTTTGTAGCCAACAGCATCACTTTTGAGAAAAAGGAACCGCAGCTGCTTACGGTGGTTTACGAGGAAGAGCTCTACCAGAAGGACAAGGAATTTTTCCAGGAACTGACGTCCTCGTTCTCTGTGGACGCAGAGACGGTTTCCGAGGAGAGCATCATAAAGAATTTCAAGGAGGGGAGGACGCTGTGCGCCCTCATTGATACAGATTCGCTTTGCCGGCTGGAGGATTACCCTTACTCCTTGAAGAAAGTGCCAGACTTAAATGGAGAATTAAAGACATTCTCCTGTGCCATGACAAAAATGCTGGCAGTCAATGATTTTTCCCCAAAAACACAGCAGGCGGCGGACTTTGCGGAATTTGTCACAGTTGATATGGCGGCAGCGTTATACGGGACTTCTGGGCATTATTCCGTTTTTAAAAGCGAAGCGGCGGATATGGTGGAGCAGACGGCGTATGAAGCGTATGAGACAGCTGTTTTAGCGCCGGATTCCCAGGATGCGCGGGACTTTTGGGTAGGATTAAAAGAACGATTTGAGCGGTATTTTTAAAATTTCTAAAATAATTGTAAAAAATAGGATAATCTCTTGTCATAAATCAGAAATTTCGTTAAAATGGAAACAGGGCATTGAGGACTCCTGTCTTTTGAGGAGATAAGGAGAATGCTTATGAAACAAAGATTTGTGACGGCGGCCATCTTGTTTTTTTTATTGCTGACAGCGACCGCCTGCGCAAAGGATAAGACAGTTTATATGGAGATGCCGGAAATATCAGATGTTACGGAGCATCTATCGGAGGAGGCCAAAGAAGCGCGGGATATCCTGGAGGAACCTATGGATGAGCGCACAGAGACCCAGGCGGAGGAGCATTCCTGCTATGTCTATGTATGCGGTGCGGTGAAACAGCCGGGGGTCTATGTGTTAAGAGCCCATGCTAGAATTTATGAAGCCATAGAGGCAGCTGGGGGTTTGACGGAAGAAGCGGATTTCGGTTCTGTCAATCAGGCGGAAGAATTGTCTGACGGACAGATGGTTAAAATTTTAACGAAAGAGGAGGCGTCTACTGCAGCTCAGGAAACAGAGCCGGAGGCGGACGGGCGGATTGATATCAATAAAGCCTCTGCGACGGAGCTGATGACCCTGCCTGGAATCGGCAGTGCGAAAGCGGACAGTATCGTATCCTATCGTGAGCAAAACGGTGGATTTTCTTCCATTGAAGAAGTGATGCAGGTGGAGGGGATCAAAGAAGGCGTATTTAATCGAATGAAGGACAGAATAAAGGTGAAATAAATATGGCAAAAAAGGTTCTGGTTGTAGATGATGAAAAATTGATTGTGAAGGGGATCCGTTTTAGCCTGGAACAGGACGGAATGGAAGTGGACTGCGCCTATGACGGGGAAGAGGCCCTTAAGATGGCGACGGAGAACAGCTACGACATGATTTTGCTGGATATCATGCTTCCAAAGATGAACGGTTTTGAGGTCTGCCAGCAGATCCGGGAATTTTCCAATATGCCCATCGTGATGCTGACGGCAAAGGGCGATGATATGGATAAGATTTTAGGCTTAGAGTACGGCGCTGATGATTACATTACAAAGCCTTTCAATATCCTGGAGGTGAAAGCGAGGATCAAAGCGATCATGCGCAGGGCGGCGGCGAATCAGCCTAAAAATGAGGACAATAAATGCATCGAAGCCGGAGATTTGAGATTAGACTGCGAGAGCCGGCGTTTATTTATCTTGGGAAAAGAGGTAAACCTGACGGCAAAGGAGTTCGACCTGTTAGAGTTATTGGTGAATAACCCCAATAAGGTATATAGCAGGGAGAATCTGCTGAATTTAGTGTGGGGTTATGAATATCCCGGGGATGTGCGCACCGTCGATGTCCATGTAAGGCGTCTGAGGGAAAAAATCGAGAGCAATCCGAGCGAGCCGAAATATGTCCATACCAAATGGGGCATAGGCTATTATTATTCTCAGAATTGATAAGGTGCATGTCATGACAAGACTCAAAAGAATTTTGGATTTTTTGAAAAGCCTGCGGGCAAGGCTGATCTTTTTATTTATTCTCATTGGAGTGGTACCGGGCATCCTGCTTCGTGCCGGGATGCTCAATTCTTATGGAAACCGGGCGGTTTCCATCCGCACAAGCGAAATCTTAAGCCAGGCGAAGATCTTGGCGAACAAGATTGTATTTAACGATTATCTCAATCAATCGAACGTTATCCCTATCAATGCGCAGCTAGAGCAGTTAAGCACCATCTATGACGGCAGGGTGATGATCATTGACGATGATTTCTGCATCGTTAAGGACACCTATCGGTTAGACGAGGGGAAGACCGTTGTTTCTGAGGAGGTCATTAAAAGCTACCAGGGGGAGGAGATCACCCGATACGATTCGAAAAACCGCTACATTGAACTGGCGATTCCTCTCATAAATGCCGATTTAAAGGAGGAAAAGCAGATCCTTGGCGTTATGATGATGAGCGTCTCGACAGACAGCATCAATCTCAACTATGAATATTTAGCCAGGAATGCCACCATAATGGGGTTATTTTGCGCCTTTTTTGTCATTTTCATCAGCATTATCCTCGGGGCGAGGCTTGTAAGGCCGTTCCAGAAGCTTTCTGATTCCATCGACATGGTGCAGACGGGGTACGGAGAAGACGTGCTTGCCGTCAATGATTATACGGAGACGAGGATAATCTGTGAGAAATTCAACGGCATGCTGGGCAGAATGAAAGTCCTCGACGATTCCAGGCAGGAGTTTGTGTCGAATGTGTCCCATGAGCTGAAAACGCCGCTGACCTCCATGAAAGTTCTGGCAGACTCCATCAACAGCATGGGGGATGCTCCCGTCGAGCTGTACAAGGAGTTCATGGAAGACATCGGAAACGAGATCGACCGGGAGACAAAGATCATCAACGACCTGCTCTCCCTTGTGAAGATGGAAAAGGCGGCAAAGAGCCTGAATGTGACGAACATTAAGATCAACGAGCTGCTAGAGCAGATCCTAAAGAGGTTAAAGCCCATTGCGGACAAACGGAATGTGGAGCTGGTGCTGGAAAGCTTCCGCCCCGTGAGCGCCGACGTGGACGAGGTCAAAATCACGCTGGCATTTACCAATCTGATCGAAAATGCGATTAAATATAACAAGGAAGAGGGCTGGGTGCATGTCACCCTGAATGCGGACCACCAATATTTTTATCTGAAAGTGGAGGATTCCGGCATCGGCATCCCGGAGGAGGCCCTAGAGCATATCTATGAGCGCTTTTACCGGGTGGACAAGTCCCATTCCAGGGAGATCGGAGGAACCGGACTGGGGCTTTCCATTACGCGGAGCGTGGTGCTTATGCACAGGGGCGCGATCAAAGTCTTTAGCACAGAGGGAGAGGGGACGATCTTCAACGTCCGGATCCCGCTGAACTATATTTCGTAAAAGGTGAGAGAACAGAAATCATGGCGATGTTCAAAAAGGAGCCGTATGACAAAAAGAAGTATCCTGCTGCTGCTTTCCCTGTTGCTCCTGCCGCTTGGCGGATGCGGGCAGAGAGAAGCGGGCAGCCAATATTATGTTGCGTATCTGAACAAAGAAAAGACGAAAATCATGGAGATTCCCTATGAGCCGAAAGCGGATGACACTGATGGCAGGATACGGGAGTTTTTGATGATGTTAAGCGCGAGTCCCGAAGATGTGGAATTAAAGAAACCGATCCCGAACAATGTGGAGGTGACGGATTATTCGCTGGACGGAGCGCTTCTGGCGATTTATTTTGATATGGATTACAGCGCTATGAACACGGTGGAGGAGGTCCTCTGCAGGGCGGCTGTCGTGAGGACCATGATCCAGATTGACGGGGTAGACTGCGTGACTTTTTATGTGGGAGGCAAGCCTTTAAAGAACAAAGAGGGAGTCATCATAGGCAGCATGGATCAGGAAACTTTCATCGAGAATCCGGGAGAGCAGATCAATTCCATCAAGAACACCTCTCTGACGCTGTACTTTTCCAATGAGGAAGGAAATGCTCTAGTGCGGGAGATGCGGGAAGATGTCTATTACAGCGGCAATATTTCCTTGGAAAAACTGACGATGGAGCAGCTTTTGGAGGGACCTGAGACAGAGGGGGTAAAATCCGCCATTCCCGAGGGGACAAAGCTGTTAGCGGTCTCCGTCGTGGATGGGATCTGCTATGTCAGCTTAGATGATAACTTTCGGAATCAGGATTATAAAGTGAATGAAGCGGTGGTCATATATTCCATCGTCAATTCTCTGACAGAGCTTCCCAATGTAAGTAAAGTACAGATTTCCGTCAAAGGAGATACCGGCGGCGTGTATCGGGACACGTTTTCGCTCGCTCAGATGTATGACAGGGATTTGGATTATGTCCAAAACGATGGTTCTCTCATGACGGAGGAGATGACAGAGGAAAAATAAAAACGGAAGAGATGGCAGAGGAGGAATAAAACAGAAGAGGTGGCAGAGGAGGAATGACATTGAAAGAACGGCTGTTTTGCCAGATGGCGGCAGGAGCGGTCTGCGGTATTTTGTCAGCGAAATACCAGTGGGAGGGCTTCCTTCTTCCGGCAGCGGTCCTTTTTTTGGCATGGATGGCGTTTGGCATGAGGAAGCAGAAGCGCGCCCATGCGGGAATGGGATTGCCCTGGCTGGCGCTGACAGGGACGGCGGTCCTTCTGGGCGCGGCGGGAGGCTATCTGAGGGAGGAACGCTTAGAGCAGATGCGGAGGGACTATGCGCCCTATGCCGCGGAAGGTGAGACGGTCTGCCTGCGGGGACGCCTCACCAGGAAAGAAGAAAAACAACAGAAATGGATCTATGAATTATCGTCCTGTCAGATCGGACAGGGTCTTTCTGCCGGAACAGAGGCAGATCGATCGGCCTGGACAAAACCCTTCGGAAGAGTTCAGGTTTCTATGGCATCCGATGCCTATTCTATCGGAGAAACCCTTATCATCAGAGGAACCGTTCGTTTGTGGGATAGCGCCCGCAACGCGGGAAATTTTGACGCGCGATCATTTTATCATGCAAAGGGCATAGAGTTTCAGATCAGGGAGAGCGAAGTGCTGGCCGCCTATGGCACTCCTGAGAAATGGAGAGAGCGCCTCTGTCAATGGAAACGGAAACTCAGGCAGGCATATCAGGATCTGCTGCCGGAAAAGGAAAGCGGCACCTTGATCACGATGGTATTAGGGGACAGATCCATGCTGGATGAGGAAGTCAAAGATGCCTACCAGAGGGTGGGGATTTCCCATATCCTGGCAATCAGCGGGCTGCATGTCTCCGTGATCGGAATGGCGGTTTACCGGCTGCTGTCCCGGTGCGGGACGGGTTTTTGGGGAGCAGGGATCTGCTCTTGCGCGCTGCTGTGCTGCTACGGTGAAATGGTGGGATTTGGTCCATCTGTTTTCCGGGCAGTGGCAATGTTCCTGCTGACGGCTGCGGCAAAAGCGGCGGGGCGGAGCTATGATTCTTTAAACGCGCTGGGGTTTGCGGCAGTATGCCTGCTTTTCTGCAATCCCGGGATCCTGTTTTATGCGGGATTCCAGCTTTCTTTCGGGTCTGTCCTTGGAGTGGTGGTCCTCGGGGGCGCGGTAAGAGGGGATGCGCCGGGGCATCCATGGATAGAAAAAATATTGTCGGGAGCCGCCGTCGAAGCGGCGATCCTTCCCATGGCGGCATGGCATTATTATGAAATCCCCGTTTATGCTGTGGCAGTCAATCTGGCGGTTCTGCCCTTTGTGGGGGCTTTGCTGGTATGCGGCATAACAGGGGGGATCCTGGGCTTATATGCTCCGGGAGCGGCGCAAGCCGTGCTGCTTCCCTGCCGGTTTATCTTAGGGGCGTATGAAAAAATCTGTGCTTTCACGGAGCGGCTGCCCTGTCCGGTATGGATTACCGGGAAGCCGCCGGCAGTGAAGATGCTTATCTGCTATGGACTGCTAGGGCTGCTTGCATGGCTGTCCATCCGATGGAGAAAAGCGGGAAAGCGGCAGTTTTCCATCTGGAAGCTGGCAGGGGAGAGCCTGGCAGCGGCAGGAGTGCTTGCCATGCTGCTTGTGCCGTCTGGAAAGGGATTTGAACTGGATGTGCTGGATGTAGGGCAGGGGGATGGGATTTTTTTGCGGACGGAGCGGGGAGACACTTTATTTATCGACGGGGGCAGCACGGACGTGCCGGAGGCGGGGATCTACCGCATACTTCCTTTCCTGAAATGGAACGGGATAAAAGCCATTGATTATTGGGTGGTATCCCACTTGGATTACGACCATATTTCCGGCTTAAAAGAACTGCTGGAAGAGGGGTATCCCATCCGGCATCTTTTGTTTTCCGGGGAGATGGAGCGGGATGCGGCGTTTGAAGAGTTAAAAAAGCTTGCCACGGCAGGAGGGACAAAGCTTCTCTTCATGGAACAGGGGCAGAGCCTTTCTCTGGGAGATGCGTCGCTTAAGGCGCTCTCCCCGGGCGTGGAGACTGCGGATGATAAGAACGCAAGATCGCTGACGCTGCTTTATGAGGAGCGGGGGTTCCGCGCGCTCTTTACCGGAGATATCGGGGAAAAGGAAGAGCGGCAGATCCTCAGAAAAGGATGGGTAAAACAGGTGGATTTTTACAAGGCGGCGCACCACGGGTCGGATACTTCAAATTCCGGGGAGTGGTTAGCCCGTTTGAAGCCTCTTGTGACAGCCGTCTCCTGCGGGCGGAAGAATCGCTATGGCCATCCCGGCAGCAGGGCGGTTGCCCATATGCGGGAAGCGGGGAGCTGCATCTTTTACACGATGAAGAGCGGGCAGCTCACCCTGGAGAGAAAAGGCGGGATCTTATTTGCGGAGGCTTACTTAGAGCCGCAGAGCAGGTATGGGTTTTACATCAGAGGAGAGCAGCCTCTATCCGCCGAGAAAGAAGACAGCGGCACGGAAAAGCCATAGCTGGGGATTGTAAAAAGGGAAAATCGGATATAGGGAAGACAGCGAACGGATCGGAAACACATCTTAAGTGCAGTCTGTCTTTGATTTTCCTGCGGTAAATTTATGCTATCGATTTCCTCTGGAAAACTTGAAACGAACAGCGCTGCTGTGATACAATGAACCCATGAAAACGATCGATCATGACATAAAGACAGGACAACTGAAACAGGTTTATCTGCTCTATGGCACGGAGGCCTATCTGAGGAGGCAGTACAGGGACAAGCTGAAAAATGCGCTCTGCCAGCCGGGAGACGGCATGAATTTCTCTGCCTTTACAGGCAAAAACATAAATCCGGGAGAGATCATTGATCTGGCTGAGACACTGCCTTTTTTCGCGGAGCGCAGAGTGATACTGATAGAGGACAGCGGCTTTTTTAAAAACTCCTGCGAGGAATTGGCGCAATATCTGAAAGAGGCGGCTCCGGCAACGTATTTCATCTTCGTGGAGGAAGAGGTGGATAAGCGCTCTAAGATGTATAAGGCGGTAAAAAAGGCGGGCAGCATCATTGAATTTTCCACCCAAAGCGAGGAACTCCTGACCCGGTGGATCTCGTCGCGCCTGAACAGAGAGGGGAAACAGATGGACCGTCCCGTAATGCAGCTTTTTTTGAACAAGACCGGGACGGACATGGGGAATATTGACAGAGAGCTGGAAAAACTGATCTGCTATACGCTAGGCAGGGAGCTGATAGCGGCGGAAGATGTAGAGGCGGTGGTGACAGAGCAGATCACAAGCAAAATTTTTGAGATGGTAAACGCCGCCGCGGAGCATGATCAGAGGAAAGCGCTGGATCTGTATTATGATCTTCTGGCGTTAAAGGAAGCGCCTATGCGCATTTTCTACCTGATCAACAGGCAGTTCCAGATCCTGTTTCATATCAGGGATATGGCGGCGCGGGGGCTGGACAGCCAGGCCATGGCAAAAGCCGCAGGAATACCGCCCTTTGCGGTAAAGCGCCATGTGGCACAGGCGAAAGGGTTCGCGATGGCGCGGCTGAAACAGGCGCTGCGGGATGGGGCGGAGTTAGAAGAAGCGGTCAAAACCGGACGGATGAACGACCGCATGGCGGTAGAGCTGTTTCTGATCCGCTACAGCCGGAAAGCGTGAGTGCATAGCCGCAATTTCTTCATCATGAAAAAACACCAGCATGACGGTGCTGGTGTTTTTCTCTATTTCTGTAATTAAGCCATCGCGTTGACAAGCCTTGTCACGCGTGAAACCTTTCTGGCAGAGTTGTTCTTGTGGTAAACTCCTTTGGAAGCAGCCCTCTCAATGGTAGAGATTGCAACCGACAGAGCAGCCTTGGCAGCTTCTTTATCGTTAGCAGCCACAGCGGCCTCTACTTTTTTGATGGATGTCTTCACTTCGCTTTTGATAGATTTGTTCCTGGCAGTTCTCTTTTCTGTTATTAAAATCCTCTTTTTTGCAGATTTAATATTAGCCAACTTGTACACCTCCAATTTTACTATAGTATGATTCAGGATGGGCAACGTCCTGGAATGTCCGAAACGCTGCATCGGAAGTCTACATCAAAGCCGGACACGGACAGTTCAATGTAAACATACTCATTTATTCTAAGGCATTCGGGACTTCATGTCAAGAGGGATTGGAAAAAATTGTTGAAAAAACATTGGATATTTTTATGGAACGGTTGGCAGACTATAGAAAAAAAGCAACCGTTTAGTGCGGGATAGCTGCGGAAAAATATATGGAGGATGCTATGTATCAGATTCGTACCGACCTGGCTTTGGAAACACAGGAAAAAATGCAGGAGGATCATGTGGAACTGAAGGGAGTCCGGTTTTTAGAGGAAAGAATTGATAAGAATCTCACTGTCAGCACTGTGGTGATAGAGACAGAAAATGGGGCGAAAACCATGGGGAAGCCCAAGGGAACTTACATTACCATCGAGGCTGGGAATATGGACGAGGAGGATGAGGATTACCACAGGGAAATCTCCGTCCAGTTGGCTGAAACCATCAAAGGCCTGATCCATGAGAAAAAAGAGGAGATGTCTGTCCTGGTGGTGGGACTGGGAAACCGCGATGTCACGCCGGATGCCTTAGGCCCCCGGGTGGTGGACAACCTTTTTATCACAAGGCATATCATCAAAGAGTATGGGAAGTATGCGTTCGGAACGGATAAAGTCAATAGGATCAGCAGCATCGTGCCTGGAGTCATGGCACAGACCGGCATGGAGAGCTTAGAAATCATCAAGGGGATCATCGACGAGACGAAGCCGGACCTGATCATCGCCGTGGACGCGCTAGCGGCGAGAAGCGCAAAACGTTTAAACCGCACCATACAGGTGACGGACACAGGGATCAATCCCGGCAGCGGCGTTGGGAATCACAGGCATGGGCTCAACCAGAAAAGCCTGGGCGTTCCGGTCATTTCCATCGGGATCCCCACCGTGGTGGATGCCGCCACGATCGTAAATGATACGATGTATAACCTGATCACTGCCATGGGGGAGAGTGAGACGCTAAACAGCCTTGGAAGCGCCCTGGGAGAACTGAATGAGGCGGAAAAATACGAGCTGATCCGCGAGCTGCTCTCACCGAATCTGAATGCGATGTTTGTGACGCCAAAGGATGTGGATGAGTCGGTAAAACGCCTCAGCTTTACGATTTCCGAGGGATTGAATATCGCCTTTTTAGGAGAAAAGACACTGGAAGCGATGTGACATAAGCGGGGAAACGCCTGCATAAATTGTAACTATGTATGCACATCGCGATCGTTTGTTGAAAAAGAAAAAAAGAAAAGGGGCAATCCTGCCGCTTCTGGCGGCCGCCGCGGTTTTCTTCCTGCTGGCGGGAAACGCCCGTCTGAGGGAAAGGCTCAGGCAGTACGGAAACATTGCCTGCTATCACCATATCTTAGAATTATATCTGCCGGGAGCAGTGGCGAACGCTAAGGGGGAGGAAGCGCCGGCATGGGGGAGGTATCTGATGGAACGCCTGTTTCCGGCAGCGGATGGTTTCTCCTATGAGGGCGGCAGAGAGGCGGGGAGCTATCACACCCAGGTAGAGAGCGAGCTGTCCTATGAAGATATCCTGGCCAGAGAGGCGGCAGATGAAAATTATGTAGATGAGAATGGAAATCTGGTGGAGAATGGAAATCTGGCGGAGGACGGAAATCTGGCGGAAGACGGAAATTTAGCGGAGAATGGAAATCTGGCGGAGAATGGAAGCATCGCAGGAGAGCCTGTGCCGGAAACTGGTACGAGCCGGCAGCCGGATCCCGATACGGGAGAGGCGGAGACGGGCAACGGTGAAGAAAGACAGCAGCCTTCCATCGTCGCTGCGGAGAAAAAGGCAGTCTATCCCAGAGAAAAATTAAATGATTTTGATTATCTCATGCAGAATTTTTATCAGGTAGATAACACCACGACCATTAACAGCAGCCAGCTGAACGCAGAGAGCTTGCTGGGGAAAGACGTCCGCCTCAGTCATGATGCCTCCGCGCCGCAGATTCTGATCTACCATACCCATTCCCAGGAAGGCTACCGGGATTCCGTCCCGGGGGATCCTTCCACTTCGGTGGTGGGAGTGGGGGAGTATCTGACAAAGATCCTGACGGAGAGATACGGATTCTCGGTGATCCACCATAAGGGGGAATACGACGTGGGAGACAGGGATCATGCCTACTCGAAAGCGGGGCCGGCCTTAGAGCAGGTGCTGGCGGAGAATCCCGGCATTGAGGTAGTCATCGATCTCCACAGGGATGGCGTGCGGGAAGACACGCATCTTGTCACCGGAATCAACGGGACACAGGTGGCGCAGATCATGTTTTTCAACGGCTTAAGCCGCACCACGAAGACGGGGGATATCGCCTATCTCTACAATCCCTACATCGCCGATAACCTTGCCATATCTTTCCAGATGCAGCTGAAAGCGGCGGAGTACTACCCCGGATTTGCCAGGCGCATCTATTTAAAGGGATACCGCTATAATATGCATTACTGTCCGAAATCCCTGCTGATAGAAGTGGGCGCCCAGACCAATACCGTTGAAGAGGCGATGAATGCAATGGTGCCGCTGGCGGATATCCTGCATAAAGTATTGACGGCACAGCAATAGCTGTTCTTTGTTCCGGAATCAGATCCTTCTCTCGACTTGCGCTCTTATCTGTGTTACGATAATCATTGTAGAGTGGGGCACAGAAAGGGGCAAGTTCTATGGAAGATACATCTGAAAACAGACCGGGTCAGGGAAAGCGCTGCCATATCTGCCTTGGCATCCTTGCCCATGTGGACGCAGGGAAAACCACCCTGACGGAGGCAATGCTGTATCAGAGCGGAAAACTCCGTAAAATGGGCCGCGTAGATAAGCAGGATGCGTTTTTCGATCATCACGCGCTAGAGCGGCAGAGGGGCATCACCATTTTTTCAAAGCAGGCGGAAATGCGGATCGGTGAGATGGAAATCACCCTGATGGATACGCCGGGACATGTGGATTTTTCCGCGGAGATGGAGCGGACGCTGCAGATTTTAGACTATGCCGTTCTCCTGATCAGCGGGACTGACGGCGTGCAGAGCCATACAAAGACCTTGTGGCGGCTGTTGGAACGCTATGGCGTGCCGGTCTTTCTCTGGGTCAACAAGATGGATCGGACCGGGACGGACAAAGAGGCGCTGCTGGCGGAGATGAAAGAGCGGCTCAGCGATTCCTGCGTCGATTTTTCCAGGGAAAGCACCGGGGAATTTTGCGACAAGGCGATCTGGGAGGACATTTCCGTCTGCGATGAAAAGACATTGGAAGCATATTTCAGATATGGGCGGGTGGATCGGGAAGAAATCCGCCGCCTCATCAGGGAGCGGAAATTATTTCCCTGCTTTTTCGGTTCCGCCTTAAAATCCGAGGGGACAGAGGCGCTGCTTGAGGGGATTGCGGCTTATGCGGAGAGTCCGAAGTACGGGGAGGAATTTGGGGCGAAAGTCTTTAAGATCACCAGGGACAGCCAGGGAAACCGCCTGACCCATATGAAGATCACAGGGGGAAAGTTAAAGGTGAAACAGCTCCTCTCCGGAAAAGAGGAGCGGAGAATGGGCAGGGACGGGGAGAGAGGCATCTGGGAGGAAAAAGCAGATCAGATCAGGATCTATTCCGGGGAAAAATACGAAACGGTAAACGAAGCGGAGGCGGGCAGCGTCTGCGCCGTGGCAGGGCTTACCAGAACCTATCCCGGCGAGGGGATCGGAGCGGAAAAGGAATCGGAACTCCCTCTGCTAGAGCCTGTGCTGAATTATGAATTGCGGCTGCCGGAGGGAGTCACTCCCCAGAGCATGCTGCCAAAGTTAAAAATGTTAGAGGAGGAGGAGCCGGAACTTCAGATCCTCTGGGACGAGTCTTTGCAGGAAATCAAAATCCAGATGATGGGAGAGGTGCAGATCGAGGTCATCAGGCATCTCATTGCGGAGCGTTTCGGGGTGGACGTCACTTTTGGAACAGGAAAAATCGTTTACAAGGAAACCATCTTAGACACGGTGGAGGGAGTAGGGCATTTTGAGCCGCTGCGCCACTATGCGGAGGTGCATCTGCTGCTAGAGCCGGCGGAGAGAGGGAGCGGGCTTTCCTTTGCGGCCGACTGCAGCGAGGATATTCTGGATAGAAACTGGCAGCGTCTGGTGCTGGAATATTTAGAGGGAAAAGAGCATGCGGGAGTCCTGACCGGATCTGCCATTACAGATATGAAGATTACGTTAGTCACAGGGCGGGCGCACAACAAGCATACAGAGGGCGGGGATTTCCGGCAGGCAGCTAGCCGCGCGCTGCGCCAGGGGCTGATGCAGGCGGAGACGGTACTGTTAGAGCCGTATTATGATTTTCGCCTGGAAATCCCGGAACAGGCGCTGGGCAGGGCAATGATGGACATGGAGCGGATGCACGGGACATGCAATCCGCCGGAAATACTGCCGCAGGCAGATAAGGGAGAGCCGTTCGCCCTGCTGACAGGGACGGTGCCGGCCGCGGAGATGGGAGACTACGCGAAGGAAGTGGCAGCCTACAGCAAGGGCAGCGGGAGCTTCAGCTGCACCCTGCGCGGATATGATGTCTGCCACAACCAGGAAGAAGTGGCGGCGGAGATCGGCTATGACCCAACGCGGGATGCGGCAAACCCTGCCAGCTCCATATTCTGTGCCCACGGGGCAGGATTTGCGGTAGAGTGGGATGAAGTAGAAGACTACATGCACTTAGAGGGAGTGTACCGGAGAAAAGGGAAGGGGGAGGAACTTTTCCCACGGCCGCCGAAAAAGGCCTATCCGGAACAGAAATCGGGGGAAGAGCTTTCCATCGGAACGGAAGAAATCGACCGCATTTTAAATCAGGCCAGCAGTGCCAACCGCCGGGACAAAAACGAGGCGGGGCGCAATACCTGGAAACGCGGGGAAAGCATACGTCCCACGGCCGCAGTGACGAGAGTCTACCGTCCGAAACCGCCGAAGGAGGAATACCTGTTAGTTGACGGCTACAATATCCTGTTTGCCTGGGAGCAGCTAAGAGAACTCGCGGAGGAAAATATTGACGGCGCCAGGGGGAGGCTTCTCGATATCTTAAGCAACTATCAGGCGATACGGGGATGCAATCTGATCGTCGTCTTTGATGCGTATCGGGTGCAGGGACATAAGACGGAGATGTTTGACTATCACAACATCCATGTAGTCTATACAAGGGAAGCGGAGACGGCGGATGCCTACATTGAAAAATTTGCCCATGAGAACGGGCGGAAATACCGGGTCACCGTTGCCACCTCCGATGGATTGGAGCAGATCATCATCCGGGGAGCGGGCTGCCTTTTGATGTCCGCCCGGGAATTGGAGCAGGAAGTGGAAGAAAAAAACAGGCAGATACAGCGAAATTACAAGGAAGCTTCACTCGCGGGAAAAAGCTGCCTTTTCGGAAATCTCCAAGGCGCGGCGCCGGAGAAAGCTCAGGAGAAAAATGATAAAAAGATGTACAAGCCAAAAGAATGAAGATATAATAGGGGCAGAGGGACAGCGGTAATCTTTATGTAGGTCAAGAAACAGCAGCAAAAGTATTTGAATAGGATATACACAGAAAGAGTGTAATTATACTATCATTGATGGATATAGGATAGTGGCCATTTTGGGATTTTTTATTTCTATACCGTATACAAAAGGTATCTTTTCGAGAGATTATGGAGGGATAAAATAATAGACGTATGATGAAGAAAAAATAGAAGAGTTCTTTGCTGAAATTTTAGAATTGTATCATAGTTTACTGACTTTTCCCTAATATCTGGCATAATATCTGCAAGGATTTTAACAAAATAAGATCATTTTCCTTGCAGATTTTTGCAGAATTTTATAGATAAATGGACTGAAATCATGTACAAACCGACTGATAAAGTACAATAAGCGAAACTATTGCAAAGACCACGGGATCCGGTTATCCGGTTCCAAACCTGGCAGGAGAAGTCTTTTGTACCTGTTCCGATTTTGGGACAGATGCAAACACTGGAGCTTGCAAATGTGTTCTTGATCAGCAGACACTGTGTAAACTTAAAACCCGGCGCGGATGCGGGCCGTTTTGAGCTGCTCTGGTATTCCGTGGTCGGAAGGAGCGGGGGACGTGGACAGCATCGTGCAGAATGACGTCAAGCCGCGCATCGCGAGGCGCTCCTTTTTACGCATACTGATGTAAAAAAGCTGCATTTGGAAAAACGCGGCATCAGCATGCCCCCTGTATCGGCATGGAAACCGGAAATCGCCCTGTCACTCTAATTTATTAGTAACAGTTCAGCCATAAGCAGGCTTGCGGGCGAATCATGCTTGCATGAAGGAG
>CAZAMD010000039.1:0-3038 GCA_964486485.1 uncultured Roseburia sp.
GCAGGGTTCTGCTTTGATGTAGCCTTCCGCCAGGAGCTGTTCATATGCCATTTCCACCGTGCTGCGGCTGACAGAGAGATGTCCCGCCAGCAGCCGGGTGGAGGGCAGCTTTTCGCCGGTTGCTATCCTGCCGAGGAGTATCTCATTTTTGATGGCATCGTATATTTTCTCATAGAGGGGAGCTTTCGCTCCCCCCTGTAAATCGATCATGATCTCTATCATATCACTGCGCTCTGTTATTTTTCAGATCCGCCCTGATTTTTTCTTTCAGATCGAGGGCGCGGTCTTTGATGGTCTTAGAAGCGGACGGGGATCCTTGGATCCTCGCAAGGCATTTGGATGTCACGTCATATTTTTTATAGTGGTAAGACATGGCTGCCAGCAGATAATCCACAGTCGTGGAATCCATGCCGCACATCGGGAAGCTTTCGGTGGAGATCGCTTTCATGAATCCCTCGAACGCCTGCTGGTAGAAAGCTTCTTCCTGCTCTTTGCATTCCGCTTTCTTTGACTCATCCGCATCCTCCGCCTCCATCTGCTCTGCTTTCCCGCGGTACAGCCAGGCGATATTTAAGCAGATATAGGCTTTCTCACTATTTTTCCCTTTCTTTACAATGGCGTTGAACAGCGCCAGCTTGTAACGCTCGATGGCGGTATCATAGTCCACGACAGCCGCCTCCGCGGATCCTGTCGGACTGAACTTAGAAGAAATCTGCTCGTTTATCAGCTTCCGCTGAATCGAGGAGACATGCTCAAAATACCTGTTTAAGGCAGTATAGCCGCAGTGGGGACAGGATACCACATTGTATTTTATCGTGTCGATATACTCAAATCTCGGGCGCAGATCCACATCCGGCTCTAAGCGCCTCACGCGGTTTTTGACGATCTTAGTCTTAAATGCCTTGTAACAGACGGGACACTGCATATTTTTATCTAAAAGGAAACTCTCCTCGCTCGGTATCTCCTCTTTCTGCGCGCCCCCATTTGCCGATGCATTTGCCTTTTTCTCTTCCTCGAAAAGGCTTGCGTTTTCATCCGCCTTGATCCCAAATTTTTCCAATCCTGCAAATAAATTCATATCTATTCATCCTTTCCTTTCTGTGTATTGCAAAGAAACTGCTTCCCCGCGGCTATTCGGCAGGCAGCTTAAATGAACTCTTAAGAGAGACGATCCTGTTAAATACCAATCGGTCCGGAGACGAATCTTTTGCGTCCACACAGAAAAACCCCTGTCTTACAAACTGGAAGCTTTCATACGCCTCCGCGCCCTTAAGATTTTCTTCAAGCTTACAATTTTTTAACACCGTCAGCGAATTGGGATTTAAGTTCAGACTTCCGTCCTCATTATATACTCCTTTTTCCTCGTCTACAATATTTTCATAGAGACGGACTTCCGCATCGATCGCGTGTGCCGCGGATACCCACTGTATGGTTCCCTTTACCTTTCTGCCGTCGGGACTGTTGCCCCCCTTCGAGGCGGGGTCGTAGGTGCAGTGGATCTCTGTGACTCTTCCGCTTTCGTCCTTGCTAAAGCGGCTGCAGGTCACAAAGTAGGCATTCATCAGCCGCACTTCATTGCCCGGGAACATACGGAAATATTTCTTCGGAGGATTCTCCATAAAATCCTCGCGGTCAATGTAAATCTCCCTTGAGAACGGCGCCAGCCGGACGCCAAGCTCTTCATTTTCCATATTATTCGGCACCTCAAGATACTCCGTCTCACCCTCGGGATAATTGTCGATGATCACTTTCACCGGGTCTAACACCGCCATCATCCGCGGTTTCTTCCGCTTCAGATCCTCGCGGATGCAGTACTCCAGCATCGCGTAATCCACGGAACTGTTGGCCTTTGCCACGCCGCAGAGCTCCACAAACATTTTTAAGGATTCCGGCGTGAATCCCCTTCTGCGCAGAGCGGCGATGGACACCAGCCTAGGGTCATCCCAGCCGTCTACCATTCCCTCTTCCACCAAGCGCTTGATATAGCGCTTTCCGGTTACCACATTCGTCAGATAAAGCTTCGCAAACTCAATCTGCTTGGGCGGAAACTCGTATTCCAATTCCCTTACCACCCAGTCATAAAGCGGCCTGTGGTCTTCAAATTCCAGAGTGCAGATAGAATGGGTGATCCCCTCGATGGCGTCCTCAATGGGATGGGCAAAATCATACATGGGGTAAATACACCATTGATCCCCTGTCCTGTGATGGCTCATATGCGCCACACGGTAGATGACCGGATCTCTCATGTTGATATTCGAAGACGCCATATCAATTCTGGCACGGAGCACTTTCTCCCCATCGGCATATCTGCCCTCCCGCATCTCTGTAAAAAGAGTCAGATTTTCTTCCACGCCGCGGTCCGCATAAGGGTCTTCCCTGCCCGGCTCCGTGAGCGTGCCGCGGTATTCGCGGATCTCCTCCGCCGAAAGATCCGACACATAGGCCTTTCCTTTTTTTATCAGTTTCACCGCCGCCTCATACATTTCCTCAAAATAATCGGAGGCAAAAAACAGTCTGTCTTCCCAGTCCGCGCCAAGCCACCGGATATCTTTCTCTATCGCTTCTACAAATTCTGTCTTTTCTTTTGTAGGGTTTGTATCATCAAACCGCAGGTTGAATTTCCCGTTGTATTTTTGCGCTAACCCATAATTTAAGAGTATGGATTTCGCATGTCCGATATGAAGATAACCGTTTGGCTCCGGCGGAAATCTGGTGTGGACCACCCTGCAGTGTCCCTCCCTGATGTCTTTATCGATGATCTGTTCAATAAAATTTTTTGAGACAGTTTCGTTTTCCATCATGTCTGCATCCTCCTCACAGCAATCCTGCTCTTTTTTTATCGTCATGTTCCGCCATTCTGATGAGTCTTTCTCCCGCAGCGATCCGAACCCTGCGCAGTGACCCGCTTTTCAGAAAAAGGAAGACAAAAAAACAGCCCATACCATATGATACACCACACATCTTCCCGATGCAAGTATCCTATCGCATGAGCCGCGGATTTTTTTGTAATGTTTTTTGTAACCGTTCCGACAGGGCAG
>CAZAMD010000039.1:3138-21509 GCA_964486485.1 uncultured Roseburia sp.
CTGCAGGATTTTCCCGTAGGGAAGCAGATATTCGGAAGTTCCAAAGATACGCAGGAGGGAAGCGCTTGCGCTGCGAAGTCCCTCTCCATCCGTGATCCTTTGATCGCTCTCCTCCTCCCATGCCGTAAATCCGACAGGCTCCTCTTGCTCTAACTCCGTCTCTAACATATGCTGCGCCTTGGAAAGAGTGAGGCTTCCATATAAGCGTCAGAATCGACGACCACAAGGCTGTCCGAGGTCAGACTCCCCTCTTCCACCGCCGCATAGCTGCTGTTCTTCTCTATAATCTTTACCTCTACGCTTCTGGTAAAATATTCCGACCCAAGCACCGTATCCCTCTCCTCTGCCACATACACATAATTCCGGTTCTGCTCCGTATGAATGGCGCTTAAGGGAACTGTATAGGAATAAATCTCAGACTGATGAATGAGAATGACCTCTGCCCCTCCCCCATAGGAGGGGCATGTCTTGCTTTTACGCTTCCCTGTCCTTAAACTTTTCTCTCTGCTCCTTTAGAAATTCCATGGTATCAAAATAATTGATCTTCATGGCAGCTTTTACTTCGGCTAAGGTTTTGGCAGCTTCCTCCTTTGCCGTCTCACTGCCTTTTCGTAACATCTCATAAACGTCTTCTATGCGGTTTTCGTATTCTTTTCTTCTTTTACGGATGGGGCTTAATTCCTCCTGCATGACGTTGTTTAAAAATTTCTTTACTTTAACGTCCCCAAGACCGCCTCTCGTATAGTGATCCTTTAATTCCTGCAGACAGGAATATTCTGGAAGATATTCCGCAAAATGCCCGTCGCTGCTGAAAGCGTCCAGATAGGTAAAGACGGTGTTGCCCTCTAAATTCCCCGGATCTTCGATCCTGATATGATTCGGATCCGTAAACATAGACATAACCTTTTTCTTTATCTCCGCCTCCGGCTCAGAGAGATAAATGCAGTTGCCTAAGGATTTGCTCATTTTTGCCTTGCCATCCGTGCCCGGAAGTCTCAGACATGCCTGATTCTCCGGCAGTAAAATCTGGGGATCCACTAACGTTTCCCCGTAGACCGCATTGAATTTGTGTACGATCTCCTTCGTCTGCTCGATCATGGGCATCTGGTCTTCCCCTACCGGCACAACAGTCGCCTTAAATGCGGTGATATCCGCCGCCTGGCTGATGGGATAAGCAAAAAAACCCACCGGAATGCTGGCTTCAAAGTTCCTCTGCTGTATCTCCGCTTTCACCGTGGGATTCCGCTGGAGTCTGGAAACCGTTACCAGATTCATATAGTAGAATGCTAATTCTGTCAGTTCCGTCACATAGGACTGGATAAAGATATTCGATTTTGCCGGGTCGATCCCAACGGAGAGATAGTCTAGCGCCACCTCCATAATGTTGCCGCGGACTTTTTCCGGATGGTCCGCATGATCCGTCAATGCCTGGGCGTCGGCTATCATAATGAAAATCCTGTCAAACTCCCCGGAATTTTGGAGTTCCACTCTCCGTTTTAAGGAACCTGCATAATGCCCTACATGCAATTTCCCCGTAGGGCGGTCGCCTGTTAAGATGATTTTTTGTTCCATGTTCTTTCCCCTGTCAATTATTTTCTTCTGTACTATTATACACGTTTTTGGCGGGAGCTTCAATTTTTTCCTGCAGAACTTCTAAATCCTTTCCGCGTGCCGCGCTTCCTGACAAAAATAAAGCGCGTAAACCGCTGACAGCTTACACACTTTATCTTCATTCCCGAATGCGGGACGGCCGCATCCTTATACGGAATAGTCCACGGACTGTCCCAATAGCTGCTCTTCCATGGATCGATTCCTGCCAAACTGTTCCGAAGCCAGGTTCTCTTCTATCTGCCGCAGCAGATCCTGCCAGGAAGATGATGTGACAGTGGTAAGATCCTCTCTCCACTTGTCCGCTCTCTGCTCTCCCCTCCTGGATTTTCTCGCTTCCTCCGCTTCTTTCTTCGCCTCTGCCTTGCGCTCCTTTGCGGCCTCCGCTTTCTTCTCGCTGATTCGCTCTCTCTGTGCCGCCAGGGATTTGTCGATCACGGCAAAAAACGATGCGTTTCCGCCGTCGTCAAACGTTATGCCGAAAGACTTCACTGCCCCCGCGTTGCTGCCGAGCTGTGACTTCATCATCTGCATCTTGCTGGTGGCGCCGCTTAGGATGCCCTCATATTTCCTGCGGTATGACTCATCCTCCGCCATTTTTTCTATTTTTTCCGAGTCGATCAGTACCAGAAATTCCTTGGAACTTCTGTACATGCCTTTATTCCTCTCCGCCTCCTCTTTCATTTCCGGGGAAACCAAAATGAAGTCCATGTTTCCATATTTGGCTTTCAGGTTTTCATAATACTTCTGCGCTTTCTCGCTCAATACCGGCTCGCCTATGGTTCTGCCATAGTTTCCCGCTTTCTCGCTGCGCCCGCTCTTTTGGGCCTGCTCCGCGCGGTACTGGTAATCTGCCGCGTAGCGTCCCGCTACATCTCCGATCTGTCCCATATGTCTTCCTCCTTGAACACTGCCGTTTCCGGCGTTATTGATAATTCCGTTTATCCCTCTGTGACAATCACTATGGTATTGGTCGCACGTCACGGATTCTCTACCGTATATATCGGCATTTTTCAGCAAGGATTAAGACCCCTCATGTGCGGAAAATGGAAATCATTCCCTTGTCGTTTAAGCTTTTTAAAAAAGCTACCCCCATGGGTACCAAAAACAATCCTATGATCCCAAAAAATTTTAAGCCGACCAGCATACAGGGCAGCATCACGACCGGAGACAGTCCCATCTGACGCCCCACCAGTTTGGGTTCCACGATATTGCGCACTATCGTTATGAGCAGATAGAGCGCAAGCACCCCGACGCCCATGGAGATGTCTCCTGTGGCAAAGGCTATGAGCGCCCAGGGAATCAGAACCGTTCCTGTCCCAAGCACCGGCAGAATATCAAGGACTGCCACAAGAAAAGCAATGACAGGCGCCCCTGGTACCCCAAGCAGGTATAGGCCCGCGCATAATTCCGCAAACGTTATCCCCATAATCAGGCAGTAAGACCAGACGCATCTGCCGATGGTCCCCACCATATAATCCTTTCCCTCCATCGCCATCTTCTGGTATTTTTCCGGCACCTGCTTTTTTAAAAATCCAAAGATACTGTGTATCTCTATTTCCATAAATACCGTGGCAACCACAGCGATTAAGCTGTTCATCAGTATTGCCGGTATCCCCGCCGCCATGCCGGATACGCCGTTTATGACGCTGCCGGAGAGTTCGGATACGACTTCCCCCGCCCGTTCCATCGTCTCCGCCGGCACAAGGGTTTCCTGCATGACGGCGGACGCCGCGACCGGATCCGCCGCTGCCGCGCTCTGCCCCGGGTTTTTAGGAGCCGAGGGAGAGAACACGCTAAGCAGCTCTTCCAACCAGGCAAAAAAGCGGTGCAGCGCGGGGATCAAGGTATCGGAAATAAAGCCGGACCATTCATAGAAGGTGTCATAGAGCAGGCGGACGAGGCGGCTCCCCGCGACATACACAAGCGCTGCCGCCAGCGCATAGAAAAGCAGCACCATGACCGCGGATGCTATGCCGCGCCTTACATGGGTTTTTTCCGTTACCCAATCCACCGGTCTTGCCAGGAACCATGCCGCGATGAAGGCAATGACAAAGGGCAGCAGGACAGATCCCGCCGCCTTTAGGAATAGGAATGCGATCAAAATCCACATTCCCCAGAACGCAATGTTTATCAAAAAATCTTTTTTTCTCTGTATCTTATTTTCGTCTCTCATGACTGCCCCTTTTCCCTCTACCTGCCATTAGTGTGTCCGCTTCCTGAGAGAACATTCCCGTTTTTTTGCCTTTCTTATATCCTTTTCATCGCTTCCATATATTCCATTCCCCATGTCTTCAATGATTCAATGACCGGTTTGAACTTCTTGCCGATATCGGTCAGTTCATATTCCACATGCGGCGGAATCGCTTCATACTGTGTTCGCAGCACTAACCCGCTGTCCACAAGGGATTTCAGCTCTCCAAGGCACTCCACAGGATCTATCCGCCCCGTAAAAGAATGAGGCTGCGAAACAGCCTCATTCAGATCCATGTTTTTCTAATTTCAGCATATAGATGCAATTGGGACTATCCACTTTCACCGGCTTCCCTGACTGCAGGGAATAGCCCCCCTTGTAATCGATCAGATAGGATACGATATCATTCGATGCGTTATTTAAGGTCAGGTAATGCCGCTCGTCGGGAAAAACCGCCAGCATTTTGGGGTAGTCACTGTCTACCTTCGTGCGGAACGCCTCCTTGAGCCTGCCCGTCTCAGAGTCGATCTCAAAGACCACCACAGAATTGACCCCTGCATTCGAGCAGAATAAGTATCTTCCGCTTCTTGAGATCTCCATGCCGGATGCGGAGCAGATGTCTTCATCATCTTTGTATTCCGTGGAAATGGTCTGGATTTTTTCAAATTCCGGCTCACCGTCCACCACGTCGTACTTGTACACCTCCACCACATTCAACAACTCGTACAGAATATAGGCATACTGTCCATTCCTGGAAAAGCGGATCATGCGCGGGGCGGAATCCAAAGGCCCGCGGATGATATCCTCCAATTCCAGTTTTCCAAGCTCATAGTCCACCCTGTAAACTGTGACCTGGTCGAGTCCGTTATCCACCGCGCACAGGAATTTCTGATCCGGCGTCAGTTTCACGCAGTCCACATGCGGCGTATGATTGTGCCGTCCCCTGAAACGCCCGATGCGCTTATGGAAAATGCCGTCGGCAATCTCCCCGATCGTTCCGTCCTCCTGCAGCCTCATCATGCTGACACGGCCGTCATGATGGCCTCCCACAAAAAGGTAGCGGTTTTCATTGTCCACTTCCACATAACAGCCTCTCATGCCCCCGATCCACTGCTTGTTCATGGCTTGCAGATCGCCGTCCGGCAGGATTTTAAAGGACTCTACCCCCTCATCGGCAATGGAGTACAGATACTGCCTGTCCTTCGACACTACCAGATCGGAAGGATTGTTGATCGGCACTACCTTGCGCTCCTCTAACCTGCCCTCCGCCACATCCACATCATAAATGTAGATGCCCTTGCTGTTCTCATGGGTGTAAGTTCCCACATATGCGACATATCTCTCCTGTGTTCCCATCGCAATGACCCTCCTATTCTTTTCTTCGCAAAATATCATATTGATCCAGCGGCTGACCCAGATCAATGTCCAGCGCCTGTTTCGGATGCGGGGCGGATTCCATCTCATTGCCCTCCTCATCTAAGATCCGCCGGACTTTCACCGCAAGGTTTTCCCCGCCGGGCTTCATTACCTCGATCGTTTCCCCCACCGAAAACTTATTCCTCTGCTCTATCCGGTAAAGGCCCGATTCCTGACGCTCTCCCACGATACCAAGGTAGGTATACCCTTTCAGGTATGTGCTGCTGTCATAAATCTGCGCCTCGTCCGATGGCCTGCCGAAGAAAAATCCGGTGGTAAACTGGCGGTAAGTGCAGCTGGATATCTGCTCTAAATACCACGGCAGATGCTCCCTGTAAAGTTCCGGCGACCGGCTGTAATCATCTATGGCCTTCCGATACGTCCTCGCCACCGTTGCCACATATAACGCTGTCTTCATTCTGCCCTCGATCTTAAAGCTGTCAATGCCAGATCCCATCAATTCTGGAATGTGTTCTATCATGCAGAGGTCCTTGGAATTGAAAATGTAGGTTCCCCGTTCATTTTCATAGACCGGCATGTACTCGTTTGGCCTTGTCTCCTCCACGACAGCGTATTTCCAGCGGCAGGGGTGGGTACATTCCCCCTGATTGGCATCCCGTCCGGTAAGATAATTCGATAACAGGCACCGTCCAGAATAGGAAATGCACATCGCCCCGTGGACAAACGTTTCTATCTCCAGCCCATCCGGTATGCTGGCGCGGATCTCTCTTATCTCCTCTAAGGTCAGCTCCCTTGCGGTGACCACCCGCTTTGCCCCCAATCCGTGCCAGAATCGGCAGGTTCCATAGTTGGTATTGTTTGCCTGTGTGCTGATATGAATCTCAATCCCGGGGCATTCTTCTTTGGCCAGCAGGAAGATCCCCGGATCGGAAATGATCAGCGCATCCGGTTTTATGTCCCTTAATTCTTTAAAATACTGCCGCGCCTCCTCTAAATCTCTGTTATGGGCAAGAATGTTCGCGGTAATATATACTTTTACCTGATGCTCGTGCGCAAAGGCTATCCCCTCTTTCATCTCTTCCATGGAAAAATTCTTCGCTTTCGCCCGCAGCCCAAAGGCTTCGCCGCCGATGTATACGGCATCCGCGCCAAACACCACTGCAATCTTCAATACCTCCAGGCTGCCCGCCGGTATCAATAGCTCCGGTTTCCTCATACCTTTTGTCCTTTCCTTTTCCCTCCCCGTGCCGCGGCTGTTTTCCAAGCGTACCGATGTACTCTTTAGAACCTCTCATCTTCCCTGCGGGAACTTACTGTAAGGCCGTCGCCGACAGGGAGGACTGCCGTCACGAGCTTCTCACAGTGGGTCAGCTCATAAAGATAGCTCCGCATCCGCTTATGTATGGTGCGGTTTCTCCTTGTAACCGCAAACCGGGACTCAAGGATATCCCCGTCCTGCAGCACATTGTCCGACACCAGCACGCCGTCCTTTCCCAACAGACGCAAAACCTCCGGCAGAAAATGGATGTACTGTCCCTTGGCCGCATCCATAAAAATGAAATCAAAAGGCTCCTCTAAGGTTTTTAAGATATCGGCGGCATCCCCTTCCAGCAGGGTAATCTGGTGTTCCCTTCCTGCGCGCGCAAAATTCCCGCGCGCGATGGGGATCCGCTTCTCGTAATTTTCTATGGTGGTTATGGTGCAGTCTGCCGGATGATACTCCGCCATGAATATGGCGGAAAATCCGATCGCCGTCCCCACTTCTAAAATCCGCCGCGGTTTCTTTATGGAAAGCAACAGTTTTAAAAACTGCTGCGTCTCTTTCCGTATGATCGGCACAAAAGCCTCTCTGGCTTCTTTTTCTATCTGGTCTAATATCTCTGTGTTGCCTCTGTCAAGAGAATTGATGTAGGTAACGAGACGCTCATCGACAATCATGGCTCCGCTCCCGTCCCCGCTCCGGCTTCCTCCTCGGGAACCGCCGCCATCACCACCATCATCTCTTTCGCGGTCATAGAAGTATTTAAGGTGTAGGTTCCAGGCCTTAGCCTTCCGGTGTAAGCAGAGAGCTTCAGCTGGGCATAAAAAAGCGTTCCGTCCGCCACCAGTCCCTTTTTTTCTAAGAGCCTGCCAATGTCCTTCTCTGACATATCGGATGCGATCTCAACGGTCACCGCTCTTCCGGGAGCTTCCTCCATGGGTTTCTCCGTAAATACCCGGTAGCCAAATTCATAGCAGTATGTTCCTAATTTTATCAGACACGCTGTCACCAGCAATGTGACCAGAACAGAAAAACTGAATCTGACAAATTGAAAAACCATCTTGTTCAAGTTCATCGCCACTACAATTCCTCTCTAACTCTAAACGCCCCGCTGCCCTTACTGTCCGCCGCTTCATCCAGAGGATTTTTGTCTCTCAGACCTCCATGATGATCGGCATGATCATCGGCCTTCTCTTCGTCTCTTTCCAGACAAAATCTCCCAGGGAATCTTTGATCTCATTCTTGATCTTGCCCCAGTCGGTGATCCCGCGGTCCATGCAGTACTGCATCTTATCGTCTAACAGTTTTTTCGCCTCTTCCATCAGGCTCTCGGCTCCCCGGACATAGACAAAGCCCCTTGATACAATATCCGGTCCCGCCAGAAGCTGCCCGGAACCGCCTTCCAAGGTTAAGACTACAATGATGATCCCATCTTCCGCCAGTCTCTGCCTGTCCCTGAGCACGATGTTTCCCACATCGCCAACGCCAAGCCCGTCCACCATGATGTCGCCCACCTGGACTTTTCCGGTCACTTTCGCCTCTTCCTCGTCCAGCTCTAAGACATCTCCGGAAGAGAGGATGAAAATATGATCCCTGGAAATGCCCAGTTCCTCAGCCACCCTCGCCTGCGCAATGAGGTGGCGGTACTCGCCGTGTATGGGAACGGAATATTTGGGTCTGACAAGGGAATAGATCAGCTTGATCTCCTCCTGGCAGGCATGGCCGGAAACATGCACGTCCTGGAAAATCACATTTGCCCCTTTCATGGACAGCTCGTTGATGATGCGCGAAACGGCTTTCTCATTTCCTGGGATCGGGTTGGAACTCAGAACAATGGTATCTGAGGGCTTGACGGTCACTTTTTTGTGGATCCCCGCCGCCATCCTGGAGAGCGCCGCCATGGACTCTCCCTGGCTTCCGGTGGTGATCAGGACCGTTTTTTCATCGGGATAATTTTTTAATTCCTCAATATCGATCAGGGTATTGTCTGGAATATGGATATAGCCAAGCTCCGAGGCAGTCCCGATGATGTTCACCATGCTCCGCCCCTCAACGACGACTTTCCTGCCGTATTTATAGGCCGTATTGATGATCTGCTGCACGCGGTCTACGTTGGAAGCAAATGTCGCGACGATGATCCGCCTGTTTTTATGATCCGCAAAAATCTCATCAAACGCTCTCCCCACCGTTTTTTCTGATTCGGTAAATCCCGGACGCTCCGCGTTGGTGCTGTCGCACATCAGGGCCAGCACGCCCTTTTTCCCGATCTCCCCGAAACGCTGCAGGTCAATGGCGTCTCCAAAGACCGGCGTGTAATCCACCTTGAAATCCCCCGTGTGGACCACGATCCCCGCCGGGGAATAGATGGCAAGAGCCGCCGCATCCTGGATGCTGTGGTTGGTTTTGATGAACTCCACGCGGAAGCATCCCAGATTGATATGCTGTCCATGCTTTACCACTTTGCATTTTACTTTGGTGAGCATATTATGCTCTCTCAATTTGTGTTCAATAATGCCGTTCGTGAGCTTGGTTGCATAGATCGGCACATT
This sequence comes from uncultured Roseburia sp., assembly GCA_964486485.1. Taxonomy (GTDB): domain Bacteria; phylum Bacillota; class Clostridia; order Lachnospirales; family Lachnospiraceae; genus Roseburia. The sequence goes on from CAZAMD010000039.1 coordinate 12,128, forward strand.
GATTTCCCGCAATACATAAGGGATCGCCCCGATATGGTCCTCATGGCCGTGGGTGATAAAAAATCCCTTTACTTTATTCTGGTTTTCTTTCAGATAGGTAATATCCGGGATCACCAGATCAATCCCGTACATATCATCCTCGGGAAAAGACAGGCCGCAGTCCACAACAATGATACTGTCCTCATATTCAAAGGCAGTGATATTCATTCCGATCTGCTCTAATCCGCCCAAAGGAATGATTTTCAGCTTTGCAGTTTTTTCTTTTTTCAACATGATACCTCCATGATCATTTTCATTCTGTTTCGTTTTTTCGCCATCTGCAGGTCCTTGCGCCCCGCAATCGTTTTGCCGCTGTCCTTAAAAGCCGGGCGCACCGGAATCCCCGCCGCGGCTCCCGCCTCCAAGCTGGCGGCACCGTCCTTTTTCACAATCGGATATCCGCATCTTCTAATAACTCCGCGAATATCCTTCCCAACGCTTCCAGTTCCGCATCCTCCTCTACCATCTCGTAGAGGGCGTCCTCTCCCTCCGCCGCGGTTTCCTTTAAGAGATATGCATCGCAGTCACCGTCTTCCTCTTCCGCCACCAAAAGATACCGCGCACCGTTCAGGCGGGTTTCTTCCAGCACAAAAAACGATAGTTCCTCCTTCGTTTCCGGATTGACAAATGCCACTTTTTCCATCTGCTGACCATTTCCTTTCAAAATATTCCGCTGTGCCGGCGCCATTTCCGCAGACTGCCCCAGAACAAGTCTTTCGTCCGGTTCCGCGCCTTAAGCCTGCGCGGCATCCTGCATGAACTCTGGCGCAAAAGAATTGTTCCGGGGCATTTTTTCACACTTTTTCAGGCTTAGCTGCCTAAGCCGCCCAGATAATCCAGATATCCCTGTAAAATAAAAACAGCCGCGATCTCATCCACATACTTCCTGCGGTCTTCTCTGCGGATACCTGTCTCCATCATGTGCTTATCGGCAGACACCGTGGTCAGACGCTCGTCCCATAATACCACTGGAAGCCCTGTGCGCCGTTCCAGCATTTCTTTAAATTCTTTTGTCTTATCGCAACGCTCTCCCTCCGTGTTGTTCATATTCTTCGGGAAGCCTAATACAATGCGTTCCACCTGATATTCCGTTACAATCTCCTGTATTCTCGCCAAGGTCCTGCGCAGTTTATCAGGAGACTTGCGCCTTATGGTCTCCAGCCCCTGCGCCGTCAGCAAAAGCTCATCGCTGACCGCGGCCCCGACCGTCTTTGAGCCGAAATCCAATCCCAAAATCCGCATACTTCCCCCGCCATTATGACCAATGATTGTTTCTGATATAAGCTCTTAGCACCTCTTCCACCAACTCATCACGCTCCACTTTCATAATCAGGCTTCTTGCATTATTATGGCTGGTAATGTAAGTAGGATCCCCAGACATAATATATCCAACAATCTGATTCACCGGATTGTAGCCCTTTTCGCTGAGCGCGTGGTAGACGATCTCCAAAACGTCCCCCACTTTCAGCTCCGGTTCCTTTTCCACCTTAAAATATTGTGTGTTATTGATATTCTGCATATTTTCTCTCATTCTGCCGCCGTCAGGCGGTCTTTTCATAAAAGGGACTTTTTGCGGCAGCACAAATCCCAGATTGAAAATTTCAATTTTCAATCTTGTCACGCCCTTATATCTGCTTAAAAGCATTGCTATATCCTATTCTAATATAGTTTGTCCTAAAATTCAACCAAAAGATAGATATCTCCCTTTAATTGTTCTTTCAGGATTCCGCTGACAAGCTGGTTTGACCGCCCCCGCTCTGTCTTTAAGGCAGCTTTGACATACTCTTTTGTATAACCGACAGCATAGGTCTCGCCTTCCCATTCCATGGATTCCTCTAAGAGAACCGTCACCGGTTTTCCTAAGTAAGCATCCCGAAATTCCTCAGACATCTTTTTCCCTGATTCTAACAGAATGGCGCTGCGCCTGTTCTTTTCCTGCTCCGGCACCTGACCGGGCATCTCCGCCGCCCTCGTGCCTTCCCTCCTGGAATATTTAAAAATGTGCATCTCATAAAAACGGATGCGCTCCAGATAAGCTCTGGTAAGCTGAAATTCTTCCTCCGTCTCCCCGGGAAATCCGACTATGACGTCCGTCGTTATGGCAGGATGGTCATAATATCTGCGCAAAAGGCGGCAGCCGTTTTCGTATTCCTTCGTATCATAGCGGCGGTTCATCCTGGCAAGCACCGTATCGCATCCGCTTTGCAGGGAAAGATGAAAGTGCGGGCATACTTTTTCCAGTTCTGAAAGCCTCTTTACAAATCCCTCCGTGATGATCCGCGGCTCTAAGCTCCCGAGCCGGATCCTTTTTATCTTATCTACCCGGTGTACCATTTCAATCAGGTGCAGCAGGCTCTCGCCGGTGTCTATGCCATAGGAGCTTAGATGAATGCCTGTAAGCACTACTTCCTGATATCCCCTGTCCGCAAGACGCTCTGCCTCCTTAAGCACATCCTCCGGACGCCTGCTTCTTACTCTCCCTCTGGCATAGGGGATGATGCAATAACTGCAGAACTGGTTACAGCCGTCCTGTACCTTTAAAAATGCTCTGGTATGCCCGTCCGTTTTTTCAAGATGAAGCTCTTCGTATTCCCCGCCCTCCCGATCCATGTCCAAGATGCTTTTTGTTTTGGCATGGGTTTTCTCATACCCTTCTAAAATCTGTGGCAGCTCATGTTTTTTGTTGTTCCCTATCAGGATATCGATGCCTTCATCCGCCGCAAGCTCCTCCGCTCTCGTCTGCACATAGCAGCCTGCCGCCACCACCACTGCCTGCGGATTCATTTTCTTTGCCCTGTGCAGCATCTGCCTGGATTTTCTGTCCGCCACGCTGGTGACAGAGCAGGTATTGATCACATAGACGTCCGCCTTTTCAGTGAATGGCACAATCTCATAGCCCGCCGCCTCTAACATCTGCTGCATGGCCTCTGTCTCATAGGCATTTACTTTGCAGCCGAGATTCTGTAATGCCGCTTTTTTCACTCTTTTCCTCATTTCTGCGCCGCTCTTTTCGCATCGTGCAGTGTTTGTGCGCAGCGCCAGCACAAACCTGGGAGTGAAAGATTTGACAAATCTTTCACTCTTTTCTCCTTTACTTATCTTTTCTGTTGACTTTTCCATAAAAAACCTTTAGTATAAGGATAACTGAAACAGTACATCATTAAGGAGGTTTTTCACCATGAAAACAGTACAGATTTCTTTAAATTCTATTGACAAAGTAAAATCTTTTGTCAACGCCATCACGCAGTATGAATACGATTTTGACTTAATCTCTGGCAGATATGTCATTGACGCAAAATCTATCATGGGTATCTTCAGCCTGGATTTATCCAAGCCGATCGACTTAGCGATCCATGCGGAAACAGACGTTGACGAGATCATGGAAACATTAAAACCATATCTGGTTTAAGTCTGTTTCTTACTTATTATGCTATGAATATTTTCTGACAGGAACCACAGGATTTTCTGTGGTTTTTTGTTGGCATATCGGCATACGGACGGCGGGCGCGCCCTTCGCCCATTTCTCTGCCGCTGCCGCCTTTTCGCGCGCCATTCTCTACAGAGCGGATCACGGCTCAATCGCGATCACTTCCACGGTATCGATCGCCTCCTGCATCAGGGAATCAATTTTTTCCGCCAGCTTTTTCTCATCATTATGGATCACATTCAGGCTCGGCTTTGTCACCGGATGTTTCGCCACAAAGATGGTGCAGCAGTCCTCAAACGGAAGGATCGAGGTTTCGTAGGCGTCGATTTTTTCAGAGATCTCTACGATTTCCTGTTTATCGAATCCGATCAGCGGACGGTACACCGGCATGGCACAGACCTCGTTCGTTGCCGCGAGGGACTGCATGGTCTGGCTTGCCACCTGACCGATACTCTCCCCCGTGATCAAACCCAGACACTTATTTTCTTTTGCAAAATGCTCTGCCAGTTTCATCATATAGCGGCGCATGATAATCGTCAGTTCCTCATGGGGGCACTGCTCATAAATATAGAGCTGGATATCGGTAAAGTTTACGACGTGCAGACGGATAGGGCCGGCATATTTTGCAACGATCTTTGCCAGATCCACCACTTTTTGTCTGGCGCGCTCCGAGGTGTACGGCGGTGCATGAAAGTAGACCGCATCGATGGAGACGCCCCGCTTTGCGATCATATACCCCGCCACCGGACTGTCAATGCCGCCGGAGAGCAAAAGCATTGCCTTTCCATTCGTTCCCACCGGCATGCCTCCCGGCCCCGGGATCACGGCAGAGTACAGATTGATCTGACTCCTTATCTCAATGCTGATTACAACGTCCGGTTGATGCACATCCACGGAAAGCCCCGGATATGCCTCTAACATCCGCTCTCCGATCCTAGCGTTGATCTCCATCGATTCCAGGGGATAATTTTTTCTTGCGCGGCGGGCATTGACCTTAAACGTAAAGTTTTTATCCGGGTAAGCCCTGTCAATATAGCGGAGGACTTCCTCAGCAAGCTCGTCAAAGCCTCTGTCCTCCAGAATCACTACCGGACAGATCCCCACGATCCCAAACACGCGTTTTAAGGCTTCCACCGCCTCGTCAAAATCAAACGCGCCCTCTGCCTCCACATAGATGCGCCCCTGCTCCTTGCGGATCCGAAAGGCTCCCTCCGCCTTTTTTAGCGCCCGGCTGATCTGGCTTACCAGAGCATCCTCAAACAGATAGCGGTTTTTCCCTTTGGTCGCAATCTCCGCGTACTTAATCAAAAAAGCCTTGTACATCATTTCTCTCCATTTCCAACAAATCAAACGTTCTCTTCCCCTCATACCCAGCTTTATTTTCTTATAAATCTTCTGCGGAAAGGCACGATCTCTTTTAGCGCCGCGACCGCATAATCAATCTCTTCTTCCGTGGTGTCCACGCAAAAACTGAAACGCAGGGTACTTTCCATCTGACTCTTGTTAAGTCCGATGGCCGCAAGCGTTTTGCTCGGCTCCGGTTTATGAGAGGCGCAGGCGCTTCCCGCGGAAACATAGATTTCTTTTTCCTCTAAAGAGTGCAGCATCACTTCACTGCGGACGCCGTCAATGGCAGCGCTGACAATGTGGGGAGCCGAGTCGCTTCCTGTCTTTCCGTGAATGGTAATCCCCCCGATCTCACAAATGCCCTTTATCAGGCGTTCTTTCAGGGCAAAGAAATGCGCAAGCTTTGTTTCCAGATTTTCATAAGCTTCTTCCGCTGCCGCCCCAAGCGCCGCCGCCCCCGGCACATTCTCCGTGCCGGAGCGCAGTCCCCTTTGCTGCCCTCCGCCGTAGAGCATGGGACTGATCTTCGTCTTGTCTTTGATGTATAAACATCCGATTCCCTTAGGAGCATGAATCTTATGTCCGCTGACAGACAACAGATCAATCCCCATTTTTTGTGGATAGATGCGGTACTTTCCATAGGCTTGGATCGCGTCCACATGCAAGAGCGCTTTCACGTTTTTTGCCTTTATGATCCTTGCGGCCTCCTCGATGGGTTCTACGGCTCCGATCTCATTGTTCACCATCATCAGGGAGACGAGAATGGTTTCCTCGCAGACTGCCTCTTCTAATTCCTCCAGGGAAAGAATGCCGTCTCCATCTACGCTTAAGTAAGTCACACGAAATCCCAGCTCCTCTAAGCGCGCGGCTGTCTCAGATACCGACGGATGCTCAATGGAAGTGGTGATGATGTGGCTGCCCGCGCGCCGGTTTGCCATGGCGGCCCCTATCAGCGCCAGATTGTTGGACTCCGTTCCGCCGGAGGTAAACAGGATCTCTTTTGCCTGCGCCTTTAAGGTCTTTGCAATCTGCTCCTTTGCTCTTTTTAGATATCCCTCCGCATCCATTCCCATCCTGTGGAGAGAAGAAGGATTTCCAAAATCCTCCGTCAAAGCTTTCATCATCACGTCACATGCCCGCCTGCCGCAGCGGGTAGTGGCGGAATTATCCAAATATGCCCGCATGTTTCTCACTCTTTCTTGTCCCTGAAAGGGTTTTGAGAGACGCCTTTCAGAACCGGTATTTATGATCCTATGGTTTCAAGCTGATACATGAAAATCGACAATATCGCAAGTCCCGCTGTTTCCGTGCGCAAAATACGCTTCCCCAGAGACAGGATCTTCATGTTTTTGTTCTTCGCCTCCGCGATTTCTTCCAAAGCAAATCCTCCCTCCGGGCCGACAAAGACGCCTACTTTCTGACCGGGCCGGATGGATTCTACCGCCTCTTTTGTCCGCGCCATGCCGCGCTCATTTTCGCAGAGGAGAAAGACCGCGTCTAATTTCTCCGCCCGCTCGATCGCCTGCTGATAAGTCAGAGGCATATGCACCGTCGGGATCAAATTTCTCTTTGCCTGTTTTGCCGCACTTTTGGCGATTTCCTGCCAACGCCCTGTTTTGTGCGCCGCTTTTTTGGAGTCCAGCTTTACCACGCAGTTTTTCATGGAGACGGGAATGATCTCATAAGCCCCTAATTCCACTGCTTTTTGGATGATAAGCTCCATCTTATCGCCCTTTGGCAAGCCCTGAAACAGGCAGATCTCCGCTTTCAGCTCCGTGTCTTCCCCGCATTCCTCTATCACGTCCGCCCGCACAAAGGTTTCTGAAAGCTCTGCGATCCGGCAATCATAGCTCTTTCCCGAACGGGTGCAGATCCGCACCCTCTCCCCAGGCTTCATGCGGAGTACCTTTTTGATATGATTGACGTCGCTGCCCTCTATGGTTATCACGGAGCCGGAAACCTGTCCTTCCTCCACAAAAAACTGATACATGTCTTTCCTCCTGCCCTATTTTCTGGCGGTGATGCTGACCCATTCTCCCTGACGGTTACTTTCCGCGATGGCAAGTCCGGCGTTTTCTATCGCTTCTTTTACTTCCGCTTCTTTAAAATCAATGATGCCTGAGGTGATGAAGTATCCTCCCTCTTTTAGCAGCGCCGGTATCACGGGAGCCATCGGAATGATCACATCCGCTAAAATATTGGCGACAACGATATCATATGCTTCCGCTCCCACGCTTTCCCGAAGCTCGGTATCGTCGATCAGGTTGCCCACATAGAAGGTTCCTTTTGCCGCATCTAAATGATTGACCTCCATATTTTCCCGTGTAGAGATGATACAGTCCCGGTCGAGGTCTGTCCCCACCACTTCCCTCGCCCCAAGCTTTAACGCCACAATGGATAAAATCCCGCTGCCGCAGCCAATGTCCAGCACTCTGGGCGCAGTGTTTTCCGGTGTGTGATCCTTCGTTCCCCGTATATATTTGAGGAGCTGACGGATGCAAAGCTGGGTGGTTTCATGTTTTCCCGTTCCAAAGGATACGCCGGGATCGATCTCAATGAGAAATTTGTCCCGATCCTCCTCTTTTAATTCCTCCCAGGTAGGCTTGATCAAAATATCATCTATATAGAAGGAAGAAAAAAACTTTTTCCAGTTGTTGATCCAGTCCAGATCCTCCGTTTCGTCAGAGGTGATGACTCCGCTCCCCACGTCCACCGTATTGCGCAGATGTTCCAACTCCGTTTTGATCTGTTTTAACAGACCGCTGTCATCCTCTCCGTCATCCTCCAGATAAAAGCTTACATAGCTTACTCCGTCATCCGGCGGCAGCTCCGGCAGAAAGTCAATAAACATGTCCGCCTGCTCCTCCTTGGACAGAGGGACATTGTCCTCGATCTCCACGCCCTCAATGCCCAGATCCATCAGCATCATACTTAGGAAATCCTCCGCCGCTGTTGTTGTCTCAATGGTATATTTTTTCCATTTCATGCTCCGCACCTCACATTTTCAAGCTGCTGCCCGCCGCGTGTCCGGCAGTCCTGTCACACAGCTAAAACCCATCATATCACAAATGAAAGGTTTTTGCAAAAATTTTATGCCGCCATTTTATAAGGAAGCTCCGCTTTCTTCGTGCAGGGCTTCCACAAACCGCAAGATGAATTTCTGCCCGTCCAATGCCACAGACTCATCATAGTCTTCTCCTGTGACAATGGAATTGGAAAGAATGCGGATGCCGATGAACGGGATGCCGCAAGAGAGGCATAGCTGTGCCGCCGCTGCCGATTCCATATCCTCTGAGGCAGTATGATACCGCTCTCTAAGCATCGCGATCCTGTCAATCTGGTTATTCCACTCATCTGCCGAACCCAGGATCCCGCGTCTGACGCTGAGAGGCGTCTCCACCTGCTGTGCGCGGGCGAGCAGTTCCTGATCACAGGGAAATTCCTTTACTTTTTTCACGGTCCCTGTTTTTCTATCATAAATTTCAATGGGCAGCAGTTCAAATCCATCCGGTCGCATCCCCGCTCCCTCTGCGGCATATTCCCACAGCATCGCTCCCATGGGGATTACTTTTTCCCCCAGCACAATGTCCCCCTTATGGAAGGAGGGGTCGTGGCCTCCGCTGATTCCCTGATTGACGACTGCTTTCGGGGAAAAACGCGCCAGCGCAAGGCTGCTTGCCGCCGCCGCGTTCACCATTCCCTGGTAGGTTCTGCTGACGATCACCGGCTCTTTATATTTTCCGAGAAATCCGGTGTGAAATGTCCAGCCGCCCAATGCGATCTCTTCCGGGAACTGCAGCCGGTCTATCAAATAGCGCGTTTCCACGTCCATGGCGCCCTGTATCAGTATCGATGGCTGCGCCGTAAAATCGTATCTTTCCATGTCATCTCTCTGTTCTTTCTTACATCGTTTGCGCAAAATACGCATCTGCCTTCGCTCCTGTATCATACTCCATAATTCTTTCCCTGGCAACTTGCGGCTGCCAATATTTTTTCCCTTTTTCGCCTGTAGCTTTCGCATATGCTATCTTGCCAACTATGCTATTTGGACATTGGCATAATTCATAATCATCTCTTCGTTGCTTTTGCATGTATGACAAAACTCCATCTGATCTACTATTCCTGAAACTGTATATTTATCATATCCTGCATCCTCAACCGCATGATGGATTTATATTCACACACTCCGAACACCTGACACAAACAAGGTTTTTCAAAACACTTGATTTTTCCCTTTATATGTGCTACATTAGTTATACAAAAGGGAAAACCGCAGAAGCGGCTACCCTCGTAATCAACAAGCTACATTGTGCAGCCGTCAACTAGTGCGAATAGTTGGCGGCTATTTTCTTTTGTCCTTAAAAATCTGATGGATCAGACTGATAAGGGCAACGATAAATATACAAAACTGGAACAAATCCGAATATGTAACATTCATCCGCCCGCCCTCCTTCCTCTTCGGTCTGGAGGGTTCGCCCCTCCGATCAAGTCAGAGGGCAGCCGCCTTTCGCTCTGTGGTTTTCCCATAATGATAACATACCATAATTTTCCAGTTCTTTCAACAAGTCA
>CAZAMD010000040.1:0-19587 GCA_964486485.1 uncultured Roseburia sp.
AAATTATACAGGCCGGTAAGCCGGTCCCTGCTCTGCAGATCCTGGATCTCTCTTTGATCGTCATTCATCTTATTGCGGAGCATGACAAACGCCGCTACGACCCTGCTCAGCTCGCAGTGAGTCATTTTTTCCGTCTCGTAAAAAATCCGCTCTTTCCTCCTGGTCCCTAAGAAAAGGCAGCCGGTATGCTTGCCGCCGTATTCAAATTTGATCCCCGCGAGATAGCAGATCCTCTTATCTCCGGTATTCCAGTTCTCATAAAGCAGGGGCGGAGTCCCCGGATCGTTTTCTGTCACCATGACAAATTCGCCTATGTCCGCATTTTCAAAAACCTCCAGCGTCCTGGGCAGGACGGCTTTCTCATAGACCTGCCCGAAATTGCTCCAATAATTGGTCAGGCGCATATCCCTGGAATCGTCCCCATACTCAAATACCGAAAGCATATCTAACTGATACTTTTTCCCGATCCGCTCTAAGAGCACGTTCAGCGAACCGTTCATGTCCTTGGCGTGGGTAAGCAGGCTGAACGCAACATTCATGAAATCCTTGTCTACTTTGCGGCGCTTTTCAATCTCGCCCTTGCCCGTCTCTTTCCTGTCGCTGCGGTAGAGATTGGCATTTTCATTCTGGACAAAGGAGAAACTGTTTTTTCCATTCCGCTTGATGCGGTACATGGCGCGGTCCGCCATCTGGAACAGGGTGTTGTAATCCTCTCCGTCCACGCCATAGATTGCTATCCCTATGCTTAACGTCACATTGACAACCGCTTCGTCCCCGATCAGCTGCCTTCCGCAGGTGCTGCAGAGTTTTTTCGCTTTCTCTACCACTACATCCATGGCAGTGTTCTTCATAAATACCAGAAACTCGTCTCCGCCCACTCTGCCGACGATATCCGTCGCCCTGAAATTCTCCTGTATCAGCTGCGCGATGTCTGATATCACCGTGTCACCTACGGTATGGCCAAAGCCGTCGTTCACGCCTTTGAAATTATCTATGTCAATGATAAACAGCGCGTGGGTCCCGCCCGGCTTCTCCGAGATGAATTTCTTTACCTCTTCTCCCGCCGCCACTTTATTCAAAAGGCGGGTCAGCGGATCCAGCCGCATCTCCTCGGACAGCTTCTCCTGCAGCCTGCGGTCGGAACTGATATCATAGCTCCTCCCTATGATGCGAATGATTTTCTTGCCGCAGGATATGCTCCGGTAGACGGTGCGGTACCAGTTGTAGACAGGCGCTTCTTCCTCCGGGGAGACATTCAGCCGGTAATCCACTGTTCCCGCCATCTCCTGCCCGGACGCCTTTTTGAGCGCTTCCTGATAGCTCTCCCTGTCCTCCTCATAGATGTCATTGAGGTTCTGCTCCCAGCTCATATATTGCTGCCTTGCGTTTTTTATTTTCCCGATCTTACGGTATCTGTCGGGAATGCGGAACCGCCTCTGCAAGACGTCATACTCAAACGAAAACTCATCCGTGACCTCCTCTAGCAGGCGGTACTGCGTATCCAGCAGCTTCAGCTCGTTCTCCAGCATCTTTCTCTCATGTATATCCCAGCTGGAGATCAGATAGTAAGGAGTGTCTTTCTCACTGTAGTAAGGCTGGCACTTAAACAGCTGCCAGCGGACGCCTTCCCCCGCCGTCTTTATGCGCAGCTCAAATTCCTGCAGGCTTCTTTGCCTGCCGCTTATCTCTATCGCCTCCTCAAAGACCTGCAGATCCTCCTCGTAAATATAATCCGCCATGCAGATCCCCGCGCCGGAGGACTGCTTATCGGAGCAGCCCAGCAGCCGCAGGAAGACATTGTCCGCCGTCTCCAGCGGAAATCTGCCGGCCTTTTTTAGAACCGCCATTCCGAACGGCAGCTCATGGAGCAATTCCCGCACGTTCTGGCGCTCCGTCTTTTCTTTCATCAATTTATCTTCCAGGTCCCGCTGCGATCTCACAAGGGGATCTACGTCCGCGCAGACAAAAACAAGCTCCCTGCCTCCCTCGGCGCTTTCCCTGCAGCACACCTTCCAGTCCAGAGACTTCCCTCTTTTATCCCTCTGCAAGACCTCGGTGATCCCGCCATGATAAGTTCCCGGCTGCTCTTTCGCCGCCTTTATCCATTTTAGGACATTCTCCCTGTCGCTCACTGACAAAATCCGCTCTAACACCTGATCCGGCTGCTCAAAAAAACGCTTATCATAACCCGTGCAAGCATAAAACGCTTCGTTTGCGTCCACAAAAGCATATGCTTCCCGCTGTGTCCCCTCTCCTGTGGCGCATCGATACAAACAGATCCCAAAAGGAAATCCTGCCATGCCAAAATCCAACGCTTCCAAACTCATTACTTTCCTCTCTTCCTGACTCTGAACAGCCTTTCATGTATTATTATAGCAAATTTTTGCGAAATTCCAAGTAAAATATAACGCGTTTCTCGCAGCCTTTCTCGCAGCCTTTCTTTCCCCTCCCGGAGAAAACAGGAACGGAAGCGGAAGTTTCGGTTGCATTCGGGCCGCTTTTCTAGTATGATACGAATTGATGTAATTTGTGAAACCGTATCTATCAGAGGAGAACAGAACATGATCAGTGCAAATAATGTAACCTTGCGCATCGGCAAAAAGGCCCTTTTTGAAGAAGTGACGATCAAATTTACAGAAGGAAACTGTTACGGCCTGATCGGCGCTAACGGCGCCGGAAAATCCACGTTTTTAAAGATTTTGTCCGGACAGCTGGAGCCGACCAGCGGCGACGTCACGATCACGCCGGGACAGAGGCTTTCCTTTTTACAGCAGGATCATTTCAGATATGACGCATTTTCCGTCCTCGATACCGTCATCATGGGGAACCAGCGTCTTTATGATATTATGAAGGAAAAGGACGCGATTTACATGAAAGAGGATTTTTCCGATGAAGACGGCATCCGCGCCAGCGAACTGGAAGCAGAATTTGCTGACATGGACGGATGGAACGCGGAAGCAGACGCCGCGGCGCTTTTAAACGGCCTTGGCATCCCCACAGAAGACCACTGCAGCCTGATGGCGGATCTGCCCGGCGCACGGAAAGTAAAGGTCTTGCTGGCGCAGGCACTGTTCGGAAACCCGGACATCCTGCTCTTAGATGAGCCTACCAACCACTTGGACTTAGACGCCATCCGCTGGCTGGAAGAGTTTTTGATCAATTTCGACAATACTGTGATCGTGGTATCTCATGACCGCTATTTCTTAAATAAGGTCTGCACCAGCATCGCCGACATTGACTACGGGAAGATCCAGCTGTATGCCGGAAACTATGACTTCTGGTATGAGTCCAGCCAGCTGATCGTCAAGCAGATGAAAGAGGCGAACAAGAAAAAAGAAGAAAAGATCAAAGAGCTGCAGGAGTTTATTTCCCGCTTCTCCGCAAATGCTTCCAAATCGAAGCAGGCGACTTCCAGGAAACGCGCCCTGGAAAAGATCCAGTTGGAGGAAATCCGCCCTTCCAGCCGCAAGTACCCCTACATTGACTTCCGCCCCAGCCGGGAGATCGGCAACGAGGTGCTGACCGTCGAGGGCATCACCAAGACGATCGACGGCGCAAAGGTGTTAGACAATGTTTCTTTTATCGTCGGGCATGACGATAAGATCGCTTTCGTGGGCGGAAACGAGTTGGCGAAAACGACTTTATTTAAAATCCTCGCAGGAGAGATGGAGCCGGACAGCGGCTCTTACAAGTGGGGGATCACTACCAGCCAGGCTTACTTCCCGAAAGACAGCACGGAGATCTTTGATACCGATATGCTGATCGTAGACTATCTGACACAGTATTCCGAGATCAAGGATGCCACCTATGTCCGCGGGTTCCTGGGGCGCATGCTTTTTTCCGGGGAGGACGGCACAAAGAAAATGCGCGTGCTCTCCGGAGGAGAGAGGGTGCGCGTGCTTCTCTCACGCATGATGATCATGGCGAGCAACGTTCTGATTTTAGATGAGCCTACGGACCACCTGGATATGGAATCCATCACGGCTTTAAACAACGGCCTGATCAAATTCCCGGGGGTGATCCTCTTTGCCTCCCGCGACCATCAGGTAGTGCAGACGACAGCAAACCGCATCATCGAGTTTCTACCTGACGGAACGTTCATCGATAAGGTTTCCACCTATGACGAATATCTGGAAAATGACGAGATGGCAAGGAAACGCCAGGTTTATTCCATGTCCGCTGAGGATGAATCGGATAACTGACCCTCTTCTCTCAAGCGGGCAGGGCCATACTGGCTGCCATCGGAACGCGTTGCCGCTGAAGATGGCAGTCAGGATTGGAGGCTTCTCATTTCCTCCTCCAGCTGCTCCACTGTCTCCACGATCTTATCTGCTCCCGCCTCTTCCAGTTCTGCCCTGTCCCCATAGCCAAACAGCACTCCGATGCATTCCATGCCGTTTTCCTTTGCGCCGATGACGTCATGCTTGCGGTCCCCTGCCATCACGGCTTCCTCTGCGGAAATGCCAAGGCTATCCAGCGCGTAGCGTATGACATCGCCTTTCGCATTCCGTGCCATATCCAGCGTGCTTCCCGCGACAAAGGTAAAATATTGCGCAATCTGGAAATGCTCTAAAATGCGCTTCGCGAAAACCTCCGGTTTTGAGGTGGCCAGCACAATCTTTCCGCCATGCTCCATGATATTTTTCAGCAGCCTCTCCATGCCGGGATAAAGCCTGTTCTCAAAAATCCCCCTGTCCTTAAAATATTCCCGGTATTTTTCCACTGCCTCAAGGCTTTTTTCTTTCTCAAAACCATAAAATTCCTGAAAAGAATCAGAAAGGGGAGGCCCGATGAATTTCTCTAAGGAATCCAGATCCTCCACCTGGATCCCATAGCAGTTTAAGGCATAAGCCACCGATTTTGTGATACCCTCCTTGGGGTCTGTGATCGTTCCGTCCAGATCCATAAAAAAATACCGATACTTCCTCTTCATCATCCGTCTCCTCTGTTTCGTATTCCTTCCTGACTGCCCTGCTTTGACGGCCCTGTTTTGGCTGCCCTGTTTTGTTATCTTATCACGCATCTCTGCTGTTTTCAATGAAAAGATGGGGATCCGCCTAATCCCTGAGTCTCTCTATGTTCCGTTTTAGGGATTCTACCGCCCGATCGATGTCCGTTCTCGTGGTTTTGCCGCAGAGGGTCATGCGCAGGGTGCCGGGCGCGTAATCCTCCGGAGTCTTTATCTCCCGTATGACGTAAGAGACACGCTCTTCTCCCGTATTGCAGGCGGAGCCGCCGGAAGCGCAGATGCCGTCCTCATCTAACAAAATCACGAGGGAAGCCCCGTCTACGCCTTTAAAACTAAAGCTGGCGTTTCCCGGCAGGCGTTTGCTGCGATGCCCGTTGATCCACACGCCAGGGATTTCATGGCTTACTTTTTCTATCAGGTAATTGCGCAGCATGGTTTCCCTGCGGATCCGGTTTCTCATATCATAAAACGCCAGCTCCACCGCCTTTCCCATGCCCACGATCCCGGCAATATTTTCTGTTCCGGCGCGCTTTCCGCCCTCCTGCCCTCCCCCATGGATGAAAGAAGGCAGCCTTACCCCCTCTCTGATGTATAAGAATCCCACGCCTTTGGGCCCGTGGAATTTGTGGGCGCTAGCGCTCAGCAGATCGATCGGGTATTTCCGCACGTCTATGGGGATCTGCGCATATGCCTGGACCGCATCGGTATGAAAGAGGATTCCCTTCTCCCTCGCAAGCTTCCCGATCTGCATGACCGGCTCGATCGTCCCTATCTCATTATTGGCAAACATGACGCTGATCAGCGTTGTATCCGGCCGGATCGCCTCCCTCACTGCCTCGGGGGAAACCATGCCCTCCCGGTCCACCTCCAGGTAAGTGACCTCATACCCCAATGTCTCCAGATATTCACAGGAGTTTAACACCGCGTGATGCTCAATCCTGCTGGTGATGATGTGACGCCCCATCTGTTTGTATTCCCCCGCCACGCATTTGATTGCCCAGTTGTCTGACTCGGAACCGCCGGAGGTGAAAAAAATCTCAGAGGGCTTCGCTCCCAGGCTGCAGGCGATGCTCTTCCTCACCTGTTCCATTGCCTCTTTTGCCTCCTCCCCATAAGAATAGATGGTGGAAGCATTTCCGAAATTCTGATTCAGATAAGGCTCCATTGCCCGCTTTACTTCATCAGACATCTGCGTGGTTGCCGCGTTATCTAAATACACTCTGTTTTCCTTACATTGCTCACGATTCATTTTTTTTCACTTCTTTCATATATTTAATTAAAGAAATCACACCGGTTTTCCGGAAGGCTTCGGAGGTCATTCTTGAGACAATCTTCTGCCAAAAGCGTTTTCATCACCGGAACCTTGCTATTAACCATAGCCGGAGTTCTCACACGAATAATAGGTTTCTTCTATAGAATATTCCTTTCACGCACGATTGGTGCAGAGGGACTGGGAATTTATCAGCTTCTCGCTCCGGTCACTGCCCTGGGCTTTGCGGTTACATCCGCCGGCATTCAGACCTCCATCTCAAAATATGTCTCTATGGAGATGGGACGGAAAAATGCCGCGGGGGCAAAATTATATCTGTCTGTGGGACTTGTCATTTCCCTGGCGCTTTCCTGCCTGACGGGCCTTTTGATCTATTGCCAGGCGCCTTTTATCTCCCGTGCCTGGCTCGGCGATGCGCGCTGCATCCCTCTGCTCCGGATCCTTGCCTTTTCTTTCGTTCCAAGCTGTATCCATTCCTGTATCAACGGCTATTATTACGGCTTAAAAAAAACTGCCATCCCCTCCATCTGCCAGTTCGTGGAGCAGATTGCTAGGGTGGGCAGCGTTTATCTGATCTACCAGATCCATGCAAGCCAGGGAAAAAGCATCTCTCTTTCCGTGACCATCTGGGGACTTGTCCTAGGGGAAGCCGCCAGCACGCTCGTTTCCGTCAGCGCCATCGGCAGCTTTCGGGGCATGAAAAAGCAGCTGGGAAATCTTGGGATCTGCACGAAAAACATCGTTTCCATGGCAGTCCCCCTCACGGCTAACCGGGTCGTGCTCAATCTTTTTGCCACATTTGAGAACATCATGATCCCCAACCGCTTAAAGCTTTTCGGCTATACAAATTCTGAGGCATTGAGCGTCTATGGCATTCTCACCGGCATGTCCATGGCGATCATCATGTTCCCCTCGGTGCTGACAAACTCCATCTCTGTCCTGCTGCTCCCCACCATCTCGGAGGCACAGTCCGCGGGAGATAAGCGCTTCATTCAGCGCACCATAAAAAGAACCATTCAGTCCTGCCTTATGTTAGGCTTTGCATGCACCGCCCTGTTTCTTTTTACCGGAACATTCATGGGCAATTACCTCTTTGGGAATGCGCTTGCCGGCACTTTTATCGTTACTCTGGGATGGATCTGCCCCTTTCTCTACTTAAGTTCCACCTTAAGCAGCATCTTGCACGGCCTTGGCTATCCCGGCATCACCTTCGGGCTGAATCTGCTTTCTTGCGCGATACGGATCTTTTTTGTGATTTTCACCATCCCCGTCTTCGGGATCAAAAGCTATTTATCCGGCATCCTTGCCAGCCAGGTCGTGGTGGCTCTGCTTGCCATTCTCCTGTTAAGGCAGAAAGTTTCCCATCTGACAGATTGAACGGAGCATTTTACGCAGCAAAGAAACCAGGAAGGCTATCTTCCTGGCTTGCGCCCGCCGTCTCGCAGGACTGTCCGAAAAGCTAGACGCGGGATAAGTATTCTCCGGTCCTCGTGTCAATTTTGATCACATCATCCTGATCTACGAATAACGGGACATATACGGTCGCCCCCGTCTCAACAACGGCAGGCTTAGTCGCCCCGGTCGCGGTGTCTCCCTTAAATCCCGGCTCCGTGCTGGTGATTTTCAACTCTACAAACAGGGGAGGCTCTACGGCAAATACGTTTCCATTGTGGGAACATATCTTGACCATTTCATTCTCTTTTACAAATTTCAACGCATCGCCGATGGCATCCTTGGATAGCGCAATCTGATCGTAAGTCTCTACATCCATGAAGTAGAAGAGATCGCCATCTGCGTACAGATACTGGTAATCCTTCCTATCGATGCGCGCCTGCGGGCATTTTTCCGTCGGGCGGAACGTTTTCTCCACTACGCCGCCGCTCTTGATGTTTTTTAATTTTGTCCTTACAAACGCCGCGCCTTTTCCCGGTTTCACATGCTGAAATTCAATGATCTGATAGATATTGCCCTCTAATTCAATGGTGATACCATTTCTGAAATCTCCTGCTGAAATCATTCAAACTTCCTCCTTAAATGCATCGAGTGATAAACTCCCTGATTTTTCTATTGTATAATAAACACAGGCACTTTTCAAGACTTTTTTATCCCGGTCTTTCGGACAGGCGCGGGAGAAAGCCGTCTGCGCTCCCTGCGGTCACTGTGTTTTTTAACGGTTTTCTATCTCATGTATCAGATCGATCCTTCCCTGATGCCTGCCCCCGGAAAATTCCGCGCCCAGATACGCCTTTACGATATCTTTCGCCAGCTCTAAGCCCACGATGCGGGATCCAAAAGCAATGATATTGGCATCATTATGCTCTTTCGCCAATCTCGCGGTCGCGCAGTCCGAACACACTGCCGCCCTGACCCCTTTCACTTTATTTGCCGCGATCGAGATCCCGACTCCCGTCCCGCAGATCAGGACGCCGCAGTCTGCCTCCCCCGCCGCGACCGCACGCCCCACCTTTTCTCCAAACGCGGGATAATCGCAGCTTTCCTTGCCGCCTGTACCAAAATCAGCAATTTCATGCCCCAGCTCTTTTAAGTATTCCATGATGGCAAACTTCATGTCCGTTGCCGCATGGTCATTTCCAATGGCGATTTTCATAGGTTTTCTGACTCCTCTTTCTCTTTCTTTTTTTGGCTGCGCAGATAGAAGAACAAAACGATTTTCTCTAAATGCCTCTTGAACACAATCTGGATCTCCTCTTTCGGATGAATGGGCTTGACCAGTATGGTGCGGATCCCTGCCCGATTGGCCCCGTAAATGTCCGTAAATATCTGGTCTCCCACAAAAATGGTATTGCTTTCGTTTGTGCCCATCTCTTTCATCGCCCTGCGGTATCCTCCGGCTTTTGGCTTTCCCGCCTTGTGGATATAGGGAACCGCTACCGAATCATGGAACAGCTTCACCCTGGGTTCTTTGTTGTTCGACAGCAGCATGCAGGAAAACCCTATGCGTTTCAGCCGCTCAAAAAAGGCGATGGCCCTCTCATCTGCCGGAGCGCCGTGAGGCACCAAGGTGTTGTCTATATCAAAAATGATCCCTCGGTATCCCTCCTGATAGAGGCGTTCAAACTCTATGCCGTAGGCGGATTCTGCATATTCTCCCGGATAAAAATCTTTTAACATCCCATTCTCCTCATTCTCCAAGTATCTTGCCGGCCGGCATTCTGCCCATTCTATCATTCCCTCATTTTTCCGCGATACCCAAAGGCATGGCAGAACAGCAAAAGCCGTTTCCCCGGTTAAAAAAGAGGATGTATCCCTACATCCCCCGCAATGCGCCCTCTCAAAAACAACCGCTCCTGTTTCTTAGATCCTCTGTCATTTCTGACGATCCAGCATTTTTTCCAGCTCGCTCACGAACGTATTGACGTCTTTGAACTCACGGTAGACAGAAGCAAACCTCACATAAGCAACCGCCTCTAAGTCCTTCAGCTTGTCCATGACAAGCTCTCCAATGACAGTGCTTGGGATTTCTTTCTCTTCCCGGTTGAATATTTCTGTTTCCACCTCGTCCACCAGCTGGTCGATCTGATTAACTGAAACCGGCCGCTTATGGCAGGCGCGCAGCACTCCGGCCGCAATCTTAGAGCGGTCATACAGTTCTCTGTTGTTATCCTTTTTAATGACAATCAGAGGAATCGTCTCTACCTTTTCATAAGTGGTAAAACGCTTTCCGCACTCATCGCACAGCCTGCGGCGGCGAATGGAATTATTGTCGTCGGCCGGTCTGGAATCAATGACTCTTGTATTTTCCCTGCCACAAAATGGACACTTCATACCATACCTCCAGTGAAAGCTTTTCATATTGTAGTATATCTGTACCTTTTTCCGTTGTCAACTAATATTTTGCCTGAGCGTCCAGCGGCAACCGCCGCCATAGGCAGATCATGCAGGTATGGGCAGGCGGAAACTGCCGGTCATCAGCTGGACGCCCGGCGCTTAACGCGGGATTTTGGATGGCGCGCCGGAGCGGCCGCTGTTACGCCAGCTTATGCCTCGCTTCTTTTTCGTCGATATCCACAAGTATGATGTCCGGCCCGATCTTTACGATTTTGCACCAGGGAATGAACAATTCAAATTCCCTTCCCACGCAGCCGAGGAATTTTCCCGGTCCTGGCACGATCAGCGCCCGGATGCATCCGTCTTTTTCATTAAACTCTAAATCCCTTACGTTTCCCAGGCATTTGCAGTCTGTCACATTGATGACTTCTTTTCTCTGTAATTCACAAAAACGCATATCTTTCCTAACGTTTGTATTTTGGAAAATATATGCGTCTTTTTCACGTTCTATACATTTTTTCGCGTTCTTTTATACATTGAACCGGAACAGCATGACATCTCCGTCTTTGACCACATAGTCTTTTCCCTCTAAGCCTACGATGCCTCTCTCCTTTGCCGCCGAAAGGCTGCCGCAGTCCAGCAGATCCCGGTAATTGACCACTTCGGCGCGGATAAATCCGCGCTCAAAATCCGAGTGGATCTTTCCCGCCGCCTGCGGGGCCTTCGTTCCTTTTTTGATGGTCCACGCCCTGGTTTCATCCTCCCCCGCGGTAAGGTAGCTGATCAGGCCTAATAAATGGTAGCTCGCCTTAATGAGCTTCTCTAAGCCAGACTCCTTTAATCCCAAATCTTCTAGGAACATCGCTTTCTCGTCCTCTGCCAGCTCCGCGATTTCCTGCTCGATCTGGGCGCAGATGACAAATGCCTCGCTGTTTTCCTCTTCTGCCCGCTCCCGCACTGCCCTCACATGGGGGTTGCCCGCGCCGTCATCCGCCAGATCGTCCTCTGCCACATTGGCGGCATAGATCACCGGTTTTGCGGTCAGCAGCTGGCAGGATCGAAACCACTCCTCCGCCTCTTCCTCTTCCGGCACGCAAAAGGTCTTTGCCAGGTTTCCTTTTTCCAAGTGTTCTTTGAGCGCCTCTAAGAGTTCTAATTCTTTCCCCAGTGCCTTGTCCATTTTCGCCTGCTTTGCGATCTTGGCGATTCTGCGCTCTAAGATCTCTATATCTGAGAATATCAGCTCTAAGTTGATGGTTTCCATGTCCCTGACAGGATCCACGCTTCCATCCACATGCACCACGTTGGCATCCTCAAAGCAGCGCACCACATGGACAATGGCATCGACCTCACGGATATTGGCAAGGAATTGATTGCCAAGCCCCTCTCCCTTGCTGGCCCCCTTTACCAGTCCTGCAATGTCCACAAATTCGATCACTGCCGGAGTCACCTTTTTGGAATGGTACATATCTCCCAGCAGCTTAAGGCGCTCATCCGGAACTGCCACCACGCCTACATTCGGATCGATCGTGCAGAACGGGTAGTTTGCGGATTCTGCCCCCGCTTTCGTCAGTGAATTAAACAATGTGCTTTTTCCTACATTCGGCAAGCCGATGATTCCCAGTTTCATTTTATCCCTGATCTCCTTTGGTTTTCCTTATATTTTACAGGGTTTTCGCGTCCCTCTTTCCCCCTCACGTCTTTTCCCCTCGCAAGAGCTCCTTTCGCCAAAGAGCCTCAATGCCTAGGTTAGTATATCACACCAAGGCGCAAAAGTAAATTGCGGGATTGCCGCATTTGTGTCAAGTAACCGTCTGAATGGCAGCCTTCCGGCTTCCTTTGCTGCGGTACACCTTTTTATCCCATGCTTCTGCCAGTTCTTTATCATAGGATAAGTGCCGTCACCCATAGACAGGGAAAGGGAGCACAGTTGCTTCATCTGTCCTCTCATCTGGCTCTATTTTCAGACACGCAGCGACCAAAGCTGCTTGATCTGTCCAACGATTTCCTCATAACTCCATGTCCTGCTGCTTCTTGCCACGCAGTTGGGGTCATTTACAAAAAATCCCGTCTCATCATATCCATAGAGGACAATAAAATGTCCTCCCGCGGTAAAATCCCCCGGCCGCATGGCACAGATTATGACATGTCCCTCATCCAGCTCCCTCTTGAAACTCGCCTCACTGATTCTCGGATGACTGACGGATACCCCGTAGCGCGGAGGCACATCCTCCATCAACGCCCATGCCGTGCCTGTCCCTTTCATATAGTAACCGTTTTCCATACTATAGGCGGCAAGCACGTCGGGAGTCAGCTCCTCATTTCTCGTCAGCGCATAAAGCGCCATGGAAAGGCAGGTCGGCTCGCAGCCGGCCAGGCCGATATTACTGTCGTCTCCATAAGGAACATATCCCCACCTTTGATCCCACTGTAAAAATAAAGGAAACCGCTCTTCCTTTTCCTGTTGTGTCAATCCCCCCTGTGCCTCCTTTGGCGCCGTAAAATACCCCGATACAAAATCTGCCATCTCTGGATTGTTGGCCAACGCCTCCATCATATGATAAGGATAAGCCTCATAACTCTCTAAGATATCCCCAATGACAGGGTACTCTTCTCCCAGCTCCTCCACCTTAAGGCGTACTTCCCTCTCAGTCCGCTTCACGGGAGCCTCCACTTTTATCCCTTGAAACTGCTCCAGATAATTTGCCGCGGCAATCTCATCCGGCTTCTCCTCATCCGTCTTTTCCTCATCCGTCCTCTCCCAGGCGGTATCTGCCGGAAAAGATGCTTCCGTTTTTCTCCCTTCTCTCTCCGCCAAAGTCTCCTCGAGCCTAAGGCTGATATCCCACAGAAGCAGCAGGCACAAAAGAGCCGTAACCAGCCTCCATAAAAAAAGAACTCTCTTTCTTTTTCTTGCCCTGATTCTCTTTTCATTCCGCTTTTTTCTTTGAAGCTCATACTGACTTCTCTGCATTTTTCTGTGGCTTTCCATATTTCCTCTCATTCTGCCGCCGTCAGGCGGTCTTTTCATAAAAGGGACTTTGTGCGGCAGCACAAATTTTCCCCTCGTTCCAAGTCCGTTTACGTTCAAGGCTTTATCCTGATTTTTCAATCTTTTGTTCTACCAACTATCTTAGTGATTTCACCTTTAAAGAAGCTTTAAGAGGACTTTAAAGCAGCTTAATCACGAAAAAAACAGATGTTGTTCCTATCATAAACAACATCTGTCTGCAGACTGTGGCAAAGCGCTTAACTTTTGCTTTGTAATCTTTCAGCGGCTCAAGCTTTGCAGGGTCTTGCCTCTCCCGCCGCCCCTATGCCGTTTTTCATCTCGTCTATCTCAAGCATCCGGCGGGTACAGACCTTATCCGTCTCAATCGCGCTTAAGATCCGGTTGATATCCTCAGGAGAAAACATAGAAATCGCCTGAGAGAGCGGGTGAAACATGCAGGCTCCGCACCCCCTCCCGCTTCCCGAACCTTTTTTGTTTCCGGCTTCCCGCTCTGTGTGAATAATGTCTCTTATACGGTTTTATTATCTTCCTTCAATCTCTTTACTTCATCAAGAGAAAGACCAGCATATTCGGCAATCTTTTCCAGAGTTAAAGTGCCATCAGCTAACATTCTTTTCGCAACATTTATCATGCCTTCTTTAAGTGTCTGGTTTCTCATATCTTCCATAGCCTTACACATGACTGCAATTCCCTCCTTACTCTCTTTGAAGAATCTTACCCTCGATGCTAACACGCCATAGTACATATCCGATGGATCTGTACAGGAAAAGTCGTGCATTAACTTCCCAATTGGCGATTCACCACGATACGCGCCGTTCACATACAGGATATGTGATCCATCCGAAAACATTTCACCAGTTTCTACTATACAACGTTCAATCTGATATAAAGGTTTCCCTTTTCCCATAACGTCATTCTCGGTTATGAAAACAACATAGGTTTCCGGCAGACTATCAAAATCTTCACCCTTTTTCAGCAGATTTGTATCCATCATGCTGCTATTGTAGCGCGCTCTTTTTCTTCCGGCTCCTCTATCTGTACGTTGAATTTCAATGTTGAATTTCCTCCCGATGCTATCTGTTGCCAGTACATCCAACCTTACAGAACGGTTCAACAGATTCTCCACAAATACCTGTGTGCGGACATCCAGAACATTCAAATTTGGCATATCCAGCACAATCCTGAGTACCAGTTCCATACATTCCGTATTACCCTCAAAACACTTTGTAAGAAAGTCATCATCTAAAAGGCGAAAACCTCTTAGCCGTTGTAAATCTTCCTGATGCTTCTGATCTATGATTTCCGTCACTGTCAAAATTCCCATCTGCTTTCCTTTCATTTCTGTATACTCATACTAGCATAGATTCTCCGTCTTTTCCATCCGGGAAATACCCCATGACGGAGAACATAAACGTTTAACACCGAATTTAAATTCCCTGTTCATCGCTTCAATGCCTCTATATGGTAATCTTCCGCCGCCCCAATGCCGTTTTTCATCTCGTCTATCTCAAGCATCCGGCGGGTACAGACCTTATCCGTCTCAATCGCGCTTAAGATCCGGTTGATATCCTCAGGAGAAAACATAGAAATCGCCTGAGAGAGCGCTCCGATACTATTGCGGTTCACTTTCAGGCAGCCTCCCTCCGACAAAGGAATGATAAGGATATTGCCTTCCTCCGTCATATCGCCTAGACAAAGCGCCTGATTCTCATTGTCGCAATAAAAAACAACGCCATGATACACTATCCTTCCGCTTTCATCCGCAAGATAAGAGTAAGGGGCTTTCTTTTCTGTTTCCAGATTCGCTGACAGCACCTTTTCTTCTAACAGAGGCCTGCCCGCCTTTTGCGCCGCTCTTGCACGGCTGGCACAGTTTAGGTACTCCTCCTGGTTTGCCATTTCCGCATGGCTCATAATCTCCGACGATATGCTGCGGGCAAAGCCGCCGTCCTCAAACCCCCGCGCCGCCTCTGCGCGGCTTGCTCTCTTTTCTATGATTTTCCGGTATGCCTGGCTGTCCGCCATCCCAACGCCTGTGATTGCCATCGCATTCTCCTCCTGCCTTTCCCTGGCGGCGTCAAATGCCGCCTTTCTATTTTTATCGGTATTTTCCCAAAATCTGTTAAGGCTGCGGACCGCAGAAAGGAAACCCGCTCTTTCGGAGAAAGCAGCGAACATCATGTTTATGGCATCGCAACCTTATCTAAGATTCCGGTCAGATGCGCGATGGCAACCCCATAATTGGTCATGGCTGTCTTTTGCGCTTTCGCCCGCTCCACTCTGGATAACACATATTTCCGGTGAAACATGCAGGCTCCGCACTGAATGATCAGGTCATACCCGGATAAATCCGCAGGAAAATCCGTCCCGCTGACAAGATCCACCGTCAGCTCCTCTCCCACCCGTTTTCTTAACATACGGGGGATTTTTTCCCTGCCGATGTCCTCCTGTAACGGAGCGTGGGTGCAGCACTCCGCGATCAGCACCTTTGACCGCGGAGTCAAGGCATCGATGCTTTTCGCTCCCTCCACATAGTACGGCAGATCTCCTTTATATGCCGCAAAGAGAACGGAAAAAGAGGTCAGCATACTCTCCTTTGGCTTATGTTCATGGACAAAGCCAAACACCTGGGAATCGGTGATGATCAGCTTTGGCGGCACGTTTAAGATGCTTAGCGCCCGCGCCAGTTTATCCGTGGTGACGCTTATCACAAGACACTTTTTATCCAGCAATTCCCGTATGGTCTGCACCTGGGGCAAAATCAAACGTCCCTTTGGCGCCTGGATATCCTGCGGCATGACAAGCAGCACGACATCGTCCTCTCCGACCAGCGATCCGGTGATCAGCTGGCTGTCATACTGCTCCGGCAGGCATCTGGCGAGAGCCTCCTTTACCGCTTCCATCCCCTCTCCCGTTTTTGCGCTGACGATGAACGGCTTTGCGCCGGTCTCCCTCTCTATCGCTTCCGCGATGGCATCCGCATTCTCGATCAAATCTGCCTTGTTTACCACAAACAGCGCCGGCGTGTTCCGTTCCTTAAAAAAATGATACCAGCGAAATTCTTTCTCTAACGCTTCGTCTGCCGCCACGATCACTGCCAGCTCTGCCTTCTCCGCCGCTAATTTTGTCTTTTCCACTCTCTGGCCGCCTAACTCGCTCTCGTCATCAAATCCCGCGGTATCTATGATGATACAGGCTCCCAAAGGATTGATTTCCATGGCTTTGTAGACCGGATCCGTAGTCGTTCCCGCCACATCCGCCACAATGGACACCTGCTGCTTTGTGAAAGCATTGATAAAAGATGATTTTCCGCTGTTGGTTTTTCCAAAAATACCGATGTGCAGACGGTTTGCGCTTGGTGTTTCATTCAATGTGACTGCCATATTGCCCTCCAATGATTTTAAAATTGATTAAAAACGAAAATCACGCTTTCCCTCGCCAATATCATGAATATATTCGTAGGCTCTCTGTTTTACCTTAGGATTGGGAATGCTTTCCAGCTCTCTGTCAATCAGCGCCATGCCAAGTTCTCTCGTTTCCTCACTCGCATAATCCTCCAGATATTCTTTCAAGGTCATCAGGGCATTGGGATGACAGCAGTTTAAAATCTGCATATTTTTGCAAAGCTCCATAAAGCGGTCGCCGGTTCTTCCTTCCCGGTAGCAGGCGGTGCAGAAAGATGGGATATACCCCAGCTTCATCAGCCAGTTCACCACCTCGTCTAAGGTCCGCTGGTCGCTGACGTCAAACTGCTCGCTGGTAAGTTCTTCCTTTTCCTCCGGCTCCGCATAGCCGCCTACACTTGTCTTGGACGCGCCGCTGATCTGGGATACGCCAAGCGGCAATACCTTCTCCCGCACCTCCCGGCTCTCTCTGGTGGAAATGATCATGCCGGTGTAAGGCACGCTCACACGGATTAAGGCGCAGATTTTTGCAAAAGTATCATCATCTATGCTGTTGTCAAACGCTCCCGGATCGATGCCTTCCGCGCGTTTTACCCGCGGCACGCTGATCGTGTGGGGCCCTACGCCGTGGACTGCCTCCAAATGTTCGGCGTGCATCAAAAGTCCGGCGAACTCATAGCGGTATTTATCCAGTCCGAAAAGCACGCCAAGACCAACATCGTCAATCCCTGCTTCCATCGCTCTGTCCATCGCTTCCGTATGGTAGTTATAGTCATGCTTCGGTCCGGTGGGATGAAGAGCTTCATAGCTTTCCTTGTGATACGTCTCTTGAAACAGAATATAAGTGCCGATGCCAGCCTCTTTTAATCTGCGGTAATTTTCCACGGTCGTCGCCGCAATGTTGACGTTCACGCGGCGGATGGAGCCGTTTTTATGCTTGATGCTATAGATTGTCTCAATGGATTCCAAAATGTATTCTATGGGATTGTTCACCGGATCCTCTCCCGCCTCAATGGCAAGGCGTTTGTGCCCCATATCCTGTAAGGCGGTAACCTCTTTTCGGATTTCCTCCTGAGTCAGCTTCTTCCTGGCAATGTGCTTATTTTTCAGGTGGTAAGGGCAGTAGACACAGCCGTTAATACAGTAGTTTGACAGATATAAGGGAGCGAACAGCACGATGCGGTTGCCATAGTAATCCTTTTTGATCTGCTCTGCCAGCCGGAAAATCTCCTCTGTTTTTTCCGGAATGTCACAGGCGAGCAGCACCGATGCCTCTCTGTGATCCAGCCCTTTCCTCTGCTTCGCCTTTGCTATGATCGCGTCGATCAGCTCTGCATTGCTCCTGTTAGCGTCCGCGTAGGCTAAGGCGTCCTGTATTTCCTCATGGGAAATAAATTCTTCTGCCTTTAAAGATGTTACATCATACATACGATTCTTCCTCCTGTACGTTTTTATAATCTCCACGGGCAACCGCTACCTGATAGCCGATGCTCTCCATGCGCCGCTCCATACAAAAGCGGCATTCCGCCGCCTCATCGCCGGTACAGATCTTATTGTCATAAAGCTTGTATTTTTCCCGCACTGCCACGGGCGATAAATTTGGCATCACAACATTGGCTCCCGCTAAAATCCCCAGTTCCCTGCCTCTGGGATGAATGGTGCCAAGCGCCGTCGTCGAGGGCAGCAGCACAGACGGATGCAAGAGCCTTATAATACTTAACAGCCGCAGGGTCTGATCTAAGGTTCCCGCCTGCTTCTCTTTAAAGGGCGTGTCTTTCTGCGGGATAAAAGGACCGATCCCCACCATTTGGGGCTTAAGTTCCAGGATAAACTGCAGATCCTCATAGAGGGTATCCAGGGTCTGATAGGGAGAACCTACCATAAACCCGCAGCCCGTCTGAAATCCTATCTCCTTTAAATCCAAAAGGCACTGTTTTCTGTGTTGGAAAGACATTTCTTCGGGGTGCAGCTTCTGATAATGTTCTTCATCCGCCGTCTCGTGACGCAAAAGATAGCGGTCCGCTCCCGCCTGAAAATAGGCCTGATAACTCTCCTTCTCTCTCTCTCCGATAGAGAGTGTTACCGCACAGTCGGGATATCGCTCTTTGATACCGGATACAATTTCACAAATGATATCATCCGTAAAATAGGGATCCTCCCCTCCCTGAAGCACAAAGGTGCGGAAACCAAGCGCATATCCGGTCTTACAGCACTGAAAAATATCCTCACGGCTTAACCGGTAGCGTTCCGCGTGGGAATTGCTTCTTCGGATGCCGCAATAGAGACAGTCATTCCTGCAATAATTGGTAAATTCGATCAATCCGCGGATATAGACTTTCTTGCCATAGACGCGCTGCGCCGTCTCCCTTGCCTTGGCGATGAGATACTCTTTCAGATCCTGATCCTCCGTGGCAAGCAGCTCCCCGAGGCTCTCCCTGTCTATCTTTCTGGTCTGCGCCAGCCTGTCTACGATTTCATAACTCTGCTGCATAATCATCTCCATCTCTTTTTTTATGCTTCTCTTTATGTTTCTTTTTTATATTTTTTATACTTGTCTTTTTATGCCTCTTTTTCCATGCGTTTCTTTTACGCTACTCTTTCCATGCTGCTTTTCCATGCTTCTTTTTTCATGCTTCTCTTTTTATGCCTCTTTTTCTATGCGTTTCTTTTACGCTACTCTTTCCATGCTTCTCTTTTTATGCCTCTTTTTCCATGCGTTTCTTTTACGCTACTCTTTCCATGTTTCTTTTTTCATGCTTCTCTTTTTATGCCTCTTTTTCTATGCGCCTCTTTTACGCTACTCTTTCCATGCTTCTCTTTTACGCTTCCGTAGCACTAGAAAATGTTAGAGTATGCCGTCTTTGCCGTAATTCCCTCCAGGCGTCCGATTTTTCCGGAAAGGGCGCTGATGACATCCTGCGGCGCGTCGATCGCCACGCTGATGATGTTTACTTTTTTTTCCCGGTAAGGGATGCCCATTCTTCCGATAATATAGCTCCCATATTCATGGAGAAGCTGGTTTAACCTAGGTGTGGACTCTACGTTCTCCACAATGATTCCGATAAGCGCAACACGGGTTTCCATCTTTTCCTCTCATTCTGCCGCCATCAGGCGGCCTTTCCATAAAAGGGACTTTGTGCGG
>CAZAMD010000041.1:0-18999 GCA_964486485.1 uncultured Roseburia sp.
CTCCTTCATGCAAGCATGATTCGCCCGCAAGTCTGCTTATGGCTGAACTGTTACCTTTCCATGATATTAAGAAAACAACAGCTTGTCAAATTATTTCTGTATTGTTATAATGAATATCCGATCAATATTTTACAGGAAAGGGGCAGTTCGCCATGCAAACATATGCAGCCGCATCAAAAGAAAGAAATTCCAGCTTGGAGCTTCTCCGCCTCATATGCATCTTTCACATTGTCTTCTGGCATAGCTTAAGTCCGTATCTGGATCAGATCTCAGGCGTCAATCTGTATTCTGCATTCATAAGCAACGCCATGCCAAACAGCGCCAATGTGATCTTTATGCTGATATCCGGTTATTTCGGTCTTCGCCTCAATCTGAAAAAGCTGATCAAATTGGATCTGTGCATCATTTTTTACGATCTTTTCTTCATGTTTCTCACAGGGGATTTCGGCTTCAAAGAGCTGCTTACCTGCCTGCTGCCGATCACCTTTGAAAAACACTGGTTTGTTTCCTGCTACTTTGTCATTGCCCTTTTCTCAGGATTTTTAAACCAGATACCGGAAAAGCTAAGCCGGAACGCATTCCGCAATCTACTGTTATTATTGCTATTTGTCTTTTATGTCATGCCTACCGTCTTTTTCCATGAATTGATCGAGGATGCCGGAAAGGGCGTGG
Source organism: uncultured Roseburia sp. (assembly GCA_964486485.1). Lineage (GTDB taxonomy): Bacteria > Bacillota > Clostridia > Lachnospirales > Lachnospiraceae > Roseburia. The sequence continues at coordinate 673 of CAZAMD010000041.1, forward strand.
TCTGCATGACCATCATGTATCTCGCGGGCCGTTATATCCGCCTTTATTACGGCGAGCGCCATTTCCGCAGGGATCTCCTTGCCGTTCTTTTCTTTGGAAACCTGATCGTGATGGCTGCCCTGAATCTGATTCTGACGAAGCTGTCGGGAAATTTTATGGGCATGTACTGCCGTGACAACTCCATATTCACTGTTGTCATTGCAGTCTGCGCGTTTTTATTCTTTCGGGAATTTGATGTCTTTATCCCCACGGTCAATCGCCTGGCTCAAAGCGTGGTATATATTTACTGTATTGAGAGATATATCCGCACGATATTCGGATCCTACGCAAACCTAAGCGAATATGCGGAAAATTGGTATTTTACCGGCATTGTGCTCGTATTCGCCCTGATGGTATCGTCAGTCTGCTTTCTGCTGCATGAGACGCGCCATCTCCTCCTGGACCGTTTTGACGATTTCCTGGCGAAGCAGATCATGCGGCTGTTCCAGGCATGCGCCCCCGCGGTAAGACAGGCGTATACGAAGGTTCATGATGGCGTGCTTGTTTTGATCTCCAAATAAAAAAACGTTTTTCAAACATGGAGGCGACTATATGAATATCCGAAGCATTTATAAGAAACACAGACAGAAAAAACAGCTTGCCCAGGCCCGCGTCCATGTCCGCATCCATCCTGACGCCATCTTAGGCGAGAATTTCAGCTTAGACCTTCGGTCGCCAAAATCGGGAGAAACTTATCTGGAAATCGGAGCGCGAAGCATGGTCGATTCCTCTTTCGTTTTTGAAACGGAAACGGGTCATATCAGGGTGGGGGAGAACGTCCACATCGGCGGCGGCACGCAGCTCATTTCAAAATCGGGCATCACGATCGGAAATGACGTCATCATTGCGTGGGGCTGCACCATTTATGACCACAACTCCCATTCCGTCCTCTGGGAGGAACGAAAAAACGACGTCGCCAGAGAATGGGAAAACGCCGTGAAAGACCAGCCTGTTTTACGGGACAAGGACTGGTCCGTGGTAAGGAGCGCCCCCATCACCATCAAAGACAAGGCCTGGATCGGCTTTGGCGTCACCGTGTTAAAAGGCGTCACCATCGGGGAGGGAGCCGTCATCGGGGCGGGCAGCGTGGTGACAGCAGATGTGCCGCCCTATACCCTGGCAGCCGGCAACCCTGCCCGGGCCGTGCGGACGCTAGAACATTGATCTTCTGGAGGACGGGAACGGTCTACAGCACGATGTAGCGCTCCGCTCCTTTTACGGAGCGCAGATACAGATCCACGCAGGACTGATTGGGACCGATATGATAATCCGCCTGTTTGCACAGCTCTACAATGGCAAGCAGCTTGACCAGATTTTTCCTGCGGAATGCCCAGTCCTGCTTATAAAAGGCTTCATTATAGTAGCCCCTCTCTTCTTTCCCCGTGAGGGTATAGAGTCTCCATTCCGGGCGCAGTTCTCTGATTTTCGTTACATTGGTATAATCGTCCGTAAAGAGGAAGAGAGGATGCTCTTGGAAGCCTAACGCTTCTATTTTTTCCACATAGCTCTCCGCATCCTTCAATCCCTTATATTCTAAACATTTGTCTCCGCCCCGTATCTGCATGGACACGAAATGCTCCGGCATGGAAAGCCCCGCGATCAGGGCATCCATCTCCGCTTTCACATCCGGCTTTGGACAGATGACAATCTCCCCGAACTTGGAAAACTGCGAGGCCGCGGTTCCTTTCATGCCAAAGAGCGGAATGTCCACCAGATGATTTTTGAAGGCATCATTGATGCACATGCACCAGATATCCTGGGTCAGATAGTCCGCTCCCGTTCTCTTTTTTAAGAGCTTTGGCAGAAGATACCCCTTATACCACAGTCTGTGCCTTCTCATCAGGCTCTTATAATCGGTCGGACGGTAGTTGGCAATGTGATTGAGCTTGTCATGATTGATGGGGCAGAACGGCTCAAACAGCTCTTCCCAGCCCGATCCTCCCTCTCTGGAAAAATTCGCGTCGTCCGCATAAATCTCAAAACGGATATGATGCTCAAAGCAAAACAGCATATGTTCCATCATGCTGTCCAGCTCGGAAAACAATCCCGCTCCAAAGCCTACATGGAAAATCAGCCGCTTCCCGAAAGATTCATTGATCCTTCGGTATTCTTTTTTTTTTCGCTCCGGGTCGTCCGCGGCGTTTTCATCCACATACAGCGACTTTATCTTTTCCCGGTTGATAGCTTCGATATCCTGTTTCAGCTCCTGATGGTTCCGGTACTCCAGTATGACGTCCGGCACTGCCGCCGGATGCCGCAAAAGCATCGCCAGCGCCACAAAAAAGTTTTGGATTTTTATCAGCGCATTTTTCATCTTCCGCCTCCTCCCTCAGCCGTTAATACCTCTTAAAGCGATATCCATCGTCTGCGTCTAAGCCCACATTATCCACAATGGCATGAAATTCATTGTCATAGACTAAGATATTCACTCCCCTGCCCACCGCATCGCAGTGCGTCCCCTCTAAACTGATGGTCTTATACGGATAAGAACCTGCGATCTCGCTATGCTGCATTTTTGTCACTACGGAAAGGCTGTCCTCTCCCAGATCCTGATAAAAGAAATCATCTTCCTTCATCTGGCTATCCAAAGGCATGGCATAGACAAGCTCCCCGCCGCAAAAGACCCAGGTCGAATTTTGTTCCATGTCCACCTCATAGTCTGACAGCAGCCTGCTGATATCGGCGGCATCCCCGCTGCAGTCTCCCGCCACATTCATGCAGATGGTATACCTGCCGCCGCGGGAAAACAGTTTGCGGAAATACTCCTTTTTATCCGTGGTCTTTGCCAGATCCACATTGGCGGCATGCTGTTCGTAAAACCTCGCATTGGCCTCCCAGGAATCATAGCCTGGATCCCCCCGGCGGTCTGACACCTCATAATTTTTTACGATGTGCTCCCCCAGATAACGGGTATATTTTTCGCTTCCATAGTAGTTCAGGTGGAAGACTTCGGCAAAATCCCCCTCTGCATCCAGTCCCATCTCATCATAATGCTCGTTAAAATCGATAAATTCCACACCGTAGGCTTCCGCGATCAGCTCCACCTGATTGTAGATTTTCTTATCCTCTGTGACGCCTCCGATATAGGGGGCGGCTACAAGCAGCAGCGGGATCTCCTCCTCCTGCGCAAGCACTATGATCTTCTCCAGATATTCCCTGCTTTTGTCCGTCATAGCACCCACCTCTTTCACCCCGGAAATATCGGGAAACGCTCCGAAAGAAATCGTGCTGACGCAGTTTAGGTTGAAGCCTTTGTAATTGCTGCCGTTGGCATCTCCATTATAGCGTTTGAAATCCCGCTCTTTCAGCTTCTGGTACCTGGAATGATAAACGGGGAAGCGCAGCAGATAATCCGCATACGATTCGGTGGGAAACAGGCTTACCTTTACATTCTCCAGATAATCCCTGGAATAGCGGAGGCCAAAGGTATTCATCGCTGTCCGCGCGCTGTCCTGATAGTCTTCCGTCTCGATGGCGCGATAGACATCTAGCACCGCCAATTCCGGCTTCTGGTATTTTAACGCCTCTTTAAAATAGTAATAGCTGTTCCACAAGGGCTGGTTGGAGCCTGCCATGTCATAGGAAGCAATCCCGTATTCGTCCCACAGCACCGCGGGATTGATATTGGTATAGGTATGGCTGCTGCCTAAGCAAAGCACATCGATCGTATTTTTTTCCTGCTTATAAAACATCTGGGCCGCATAGCAGCCGTCTGCCGCTTTCAGCCGGAACAGCCAGTCCAGCCCGCACATGGTTCCCGCCAGCAGCGCTAAAAACAGGGCTGCCGCAATCACTCGTTTTCCTGCATTCATCTTTATCCTCCCCGCCTGATCCGCTTACTGTGGCAAAACCGCGCTAAAACATCCGCGCGGGCGGCTTCTTCCCTGCGTCTCCGGCATATCTGAGATTCTGAACCGCTCTGGATCCGATCTGTATGTAAACAGCTTTTGCATCATAGGCTTTTTGTATGCTTCCTAAAACTGGAGATAGATAAACCGGCTGGCATCATAATCCGGTCCGTAGATCCCGTAAACAAATACCGCCGCAAGCAATCCAATGCAGACGATCCAGCGGAACCAGAAGTTCTGTTCTTCCAGAAACACATCGATCCTCTGCTTTTTCAAGTAACGCACCAGATCCGCCAGAAGCAGGAACAGCAGGGACGCCAGAAGCACGTTCGCCTCAAAGCGTTCCAGCCCAAGCTCATACAATCCGCCGTCAAACAGCACCCAGAAATCCCACCGCGTCACCATTCTCTTCACATACAGCAGCGCCTGGGAGAGCGTTTCCGCGCGGAAAAAAATCCAGGCAAACGCGGTGAGCAGAAAGGTTGCCATTCTCTGCGTGAAACGGTAACTGAAACAGTCGGTTTTCACATGGAAGGCCCGCACTGCCTTTTTGCGCAGCGGCAGGAGCAGATCGCCTGTTATCTGGTAGATCCCATGCAGCCCGCCCCAGACGATATAGGTCCACTCCGCGCCATGCCAGATGCCGCTGACAAGAAAAACCGCCATCAGGTTAAAGTATTTCCGCAGTTTTCCGCAGCGGCTTCCGCCCAGCGGGATATAGAGGTAATCGCGGAACCAAGTGCTTAGGGAAATGTGCCATCTCCTCCAGAACTCTTTGATCGAAAGCGCAAAATAAGGCGCATCAAAATTTTCTATCAGCGTAAACCCGATGACCTGTGCCGCGCCGATGGCGATCAGGGAGTAGCTGGAAAAATCACAGTAAATCTGAATGGCATATGCCGCCGCGCCTAAGATCAGTTCCAGAGAGCCGAGTTCATAAGCATGCGCAAAGACATGATCCACAACAATGGAAATCCTGTCCGCAGCCACCATTTTTAAAAAGTACCCGTACAGCATGACGATCAGCCCGTTCGCCACTCTCCGGTATTCAAACGTCTTCCGGTCCGGAATGCTGCGGATCTGCTCCAGCAGATTCTTCGAGCGCTCAATAGGCCCCGACACCAGGCTGGGGAAAAAACATACAAACGCGGCATATCTGAGCGGATTTTTTTCTGCCCTGACATCTCTCCGGCAGACATCCACCACATAACCCAATGCCTGGAGCGTATAAAAGGAAATCCCCACCGGAAGCAAGATGTCTCTGCTGCCGTCAGCCGGCGGCATCTCAAAATACCCCAGGGCGCGGTTTACATTCTCTAAAAAGAAGTCCATGTATTTATAGAAAAATAAAATGCCAAGATTGGAAACAAAGGCCGCCGCAACGATCAGTTTCTGCCCGAGAGCCGCACCCTTTCCCTCCCTTTTGCCGCAAGCCTCCACCCCCAGGCCGCAAAGATAGGTACTGCAGGCAGTGATGGCAAGCAAAAAGATAAACTGCACATGAAAGCTCATGTAATACAGGCAGCTTGCCGCCAAAAGCCAGATGTACCGGATTTTTTTTGGAATGACCCAGTAAAGCAATACGGCCAAAGGAAAAAACACGAAAAAACCAACGGAATTAAATAACATCTTTTACCTCATTCTTTTGTTCTTATGAAAGTATGATCCAATCGGAAAGCGCCATCACTTCCGCGCCGTGAAAATCCGGCACGATCACGCATCTGCCCGGGTGAGTGTTTAAGTAGGCGGCCCAGGCAGAATATGTGCTGTTGGAAATGATCTGATTCTGGCAGGACGCCATGAGGAAAAATTCATCTATATCAGAAAACGTTCCCATATCCGCCGCGTACTTCATATCTGAAGTCTGGCAGCCGTGCTCTAAACAATCCTTTGCCTTCTCCTTATCATTGGTAAATACGATGAAAGAAATGCCCGGCTTCTCCTGCTCCATCCGTCGGATCGCCTTTTGGAAATACTCCCGATCCGGCCCGCCCAGGTCGCCTCCCCGCACATGCAGGGCGCAGGTGGGAGTGGCCTTAAACTCCTCCATAAGCGCCGCCACTTCCTGACTCTGTTTGTAATTGGGCGTAAACATGGCTCTCAGTTCCTCCAGATATTCCTCAAAATACCCCACGCACTGCCAGTAGCCGTGCAGATACTTCCCGCGGATCGTCTTCTGGAACACCCTCTCGTCCACATGATACATATCTTTCTCAAAAATCACATGGTATTTGACGTCCCGCCGCAGGCGTTTATAGATTTTTTTCCATATGGTGTCATTGGGAAACGATTCCCTTTCCTCATAAACGATATGAAAATGATCCAGCTCAAAATCCCGCAGTGTCGAATTGTCACATTCAGAAGTATCTAAGCGCAGCTTTTCCTTTGCGCGCCTTGCCGCCGCATAGCCGCAGGCATAATTGTACATCTGGTTTCCCATGCCGTCGCCGATCTTTACCGTTACCACGCTCTCCATCCCCTCTTTCCCTCTGGCGCAGACCAAAAGAGCATCTGACTATTTCTACGTTCCACGCTCTCCATCCCCTCTTTCCCTCTGGCGGCAAACAGCCCTGCATTCTCTACTTTCCAAGGATCATGTCGCAAATGCGGTCCACCTGGTCTATTCTTAGATCCGCGTAAAGCGGCAGCGTCAGGACTTTTTTCGACAGCTCCAATGCCACGGGAGTATCTCCCCTGTCAAACATTCCCTGATAACAGGCAAACGTGTTCGTCAGGGGATAAAAATACTTTCTCGCGTAGATCTCATTGACCTTGAGCAGTTCATAAATATCATCACGGCTTTTCCCAAACTCCTCCGGTTCAAAAATCACCGGATAATACGCGTAGTTGCTCTTTACCCCGTCCTGCCCCCTGGAAATGCGTATGCCCTGAACGCCGGAGAGCCGGCTGTCGTAGCGCTCTGACACGGCTTTCCTCTTTGCAATCTCCCTGTCGATGTGCCTTAGGTTGCAAAGCCCCATGGCTGCCTGAAACTCGTTCATTTTGGCATTGGCTCCCACATCCTTGATCAGTTCTTCATCCCAGATCCCAAAATTCTTGAGGCCGAACAGCTTTTCCCGCAGTCCGCTTTCACTGCTTTGAAAGCAGACGGCGCCGCCCTCGATGCTGTTGAACACCTTGGTGGCATGGAAGCTGAACATCGAAGCGTTTCCAAAAGCGGCAACTCCCTGTCCCTCATATTCTTCCCCAAAGGCATGTGCCGCATCATAAATGACTTTCAGATGATGTTTCTCCGCTATGGCCCCGATCCCCTTGACATCACAGATATGGCCGTATACATGCACGGGAAGGATCGCGCTGGTCCGCTCTGTGATAAGCGGCTCTATCTGAGCGGCGTCCATCGTATAATCCGCGGGATCCACATCGCAGAACACGGGAGTCAGTCCATTGCGCACAATGGCATGCGTCGTGGATGCGAAGGTAAAGGGCGTCGTGATGACCTCGCCGGTAAGGCCCATCGCCTGGATCAGCAGCTCCAATGCCATGTGCCCGTTGGAAAACAGCAGGATATTCCTGACCTTCAGGTATTCTGACAGCTTTTCCTCCAGCTGGTTATGCTTTACCCCCATATTGGTAAGCCAATGGCTTTCAAACAGATCTTTTATCTCTTCTACATACTCCTCCAGCTCCGGCATGGAGGAACGCGTCACGAATATTTTTTCCATATTTTTTCTATATTTCCTCTCATTCTGTCACCGGCAGGCGTCCCGTCCATCAAAGAGATGGTATCATGTAACCATTCTACCCCAAAGGCGATTGCTTTGTCAACGAAGCAAGCATAATCGTCTTTACATATTTATGATTTTTGATATAATGTTGGCGTAGACAGGGGCTGGCTGGCAGCCAGCCTCTGAATAAGCAGCTGATCAGGAGGAACTACATGCCCGTGCAAAGACCCTGTTTATCTATCATTATACCCTGTTACAACGAAGAAGATGTTTTACCGGTTACCTGCAGTATGTTTCTGGACAAGCTCACCTCGCTCATTGACGCCGGAAAACTCGACGGCAACAGCAAAATCCTATTTGTAGATGACGGGTCTGGCGACAGGACATGGCAGATCATCTGCGAGCTTGCCCGCAGCGATCCGCACTATCTCGGGATCAGGCAGAGCCGGAACAGAGGCCATCAAAATTCCGTACTGGCAGGCCTCATGGAAGCAAAATCCTTTTGCGACGTCACCATTTCCATTGACTGCGACGGGCAGGACGACATCGATGCGATGGATGAAATGGTAGACGCCTATCTCAGCGGATATGACATCGTCTACGGTGTGCGGAAGAACCGGAAAACCGATACTTTCTGGAAACGCTTTACGGCAGAGGGTTTTTATAAACTGCTCCGCTGGATGGGAGTGGAAGTCGTCTTTAACCATGCCGATTACCGCCTGATTTCCAGCCGCGTGCTGGAGGAGCTTGCAAATTTTAAAGAGGTCAATCTTTTTCTGCGCGGACTGATCCCGCTGATAGGCTTTCAAAGCACTTATGTCTATTATGACCGGAAGGAGCGGCTCGCCGGAAAAAGCCACTACTCTCTGAAAAATATGCTCTCCCTTGCGTTCAACGGCATCACAAGCCTGTCCATCAAGCCGATAAGAATGATCACATTTTTCGGCATCACTGCGGCCATCATAAGTTTTGCCGGCATTATCTGGGCGATCGTGGGAAATTTTATGGGAAAGACCATTTCCGGCTGGACCAGCATCATCTGCGTCGTCTGCTTTATGGGAGGGATCCAATTGCTTTCCCTCGGAATGATAGGCGAATATATCGGCAAAATATATTTAGAGACCAAAGAACGCCCGCGCTATATTATCAGCGAACGCACCTATGCCCCCAAAGACCCGGTGTGAGATATGCGTTTTTCACGCGCAGGTCTGTGCCGCGCCCAGATCTGCGCTCCCATCAAGAGCGGAGGATTTTTATGAGACAGCGATTTATCTATATCTTCTATTATCTGAAACACCTTCATCACAGACTCAGGAGCAGGTTCATCGGAAGCTACAATCTCCCGGGGATATTTTTAGGAAAAAAAGCCCCCTCAGATGAGGAGGCCAACGAACTGATCAAAACCTATCTGAAAAGCGGCAGGCCATTTGCGCTCTGCCGCATGGGGAGCGCTGAGTTTTCAGAATTTCAGCTCTATGAGGAGCGCCGGCTCTTTCACACCGACCGCCTGGAGCGCAGCAATATGTATGAAACGTTCCATCACGACGAAACAGAAGTCAAGCGCTGGGTGGATCTGATCAAAAAAGACAATCAGGACATCGATATCATGGCTTATTTTGACGACCACCCCGCGGAGGAATACATGGTAAAGACGAGCTGTCCCAAAGACATGAAGCTGATACGCCTCTCGCAGTTAGAGCCGCTGACCTACGAGAATCCATGGACGATGGAATTATCGGGAAAAAAAGTCCTCCTTGTCAATCCCTTTGTGGAGACTATGATGGAGCAGTATCCAAAGATGGATCTGCTTTTTCCAGACCGCAAGGTGCTTCCTCCCGATATCCAGTTCCAGACCTTTCAAGCGGTCTGGTTCCTCGGCAGAGATGATGATTTCGACACCTGGTTTGATGCCCTCGACTATATGTACCGTGAAATCATGAAGATTGATTTTGAAGTGGCTCTTTTAAGCTGCAGCGCCTTTGGCTACAATCTGGCGCCCATGTTAAAGCGCGCCGGCAGACAGGCGATCCAGATGGGCGGTTCCATGCAGATACTCTTCGGCATCTGGGGCGCGAGATGGGACGACTATCCGCCTTATGTGCCTCTGAAAAACGAGTACTGGGTACGGCCGCCTAAGACCGTAGCTCCTAAGGATCAAAAAGGCTTGGAAGAGCTGGACAACGCCTGTTACTGGTAGCTCCCGCAGGTTCCGTCCGATGCGCCCGCACCCCGCCCCAAGCCGCCAAACAGGAGGGACCCGTTCCACGGGTCCCTCCTGCGGCATTTCTCCTTATCCAATTGCGATCTGTCCATGCTGTGTTTCAGATTACCTTACTTTGATGGTGATCACGGCTCTCTTACGGCTGCCATCTTTTGCAGTCGCGCTGATCTTCACCGTTCCTTTTTTCTTCGCGGTCACTTTTCCTTTCTGGCTGACCGTCGCGATCTTCGTGTTGGAGGATTTCCATGTTACCTTCGCGTTCGTTACGGTTGCCGGAGATACCGTTGCCTTTAACGTCTGCGATTTCTTCACTTTCATGGTCTTTGCCCCAGTGATCGCGATCTTCGTTGCTTTGATGTTTGATTTTGTTACGTTCAGTATGATGGTCTTGCTCTTCTTCTTATCGGAAGCCTTCGCGGTAATCTTCACTTTTCCGGTCCTGCCCAGCACTTTTACCACGCCGCTCTTGCTGACGGTCGCGATCTTTTTATTTGAGCTAGACCAGGTCACTTTGGAATTTTTCTTTCCGTTGCTTAAGGTTACCGATGCTTTGAGCTTGTAAGTTTTCTTTACTTTTGCTTTTACCGTTCCAGAGAGCGTCTGTCCGTTTAAGGTGATCTCTACCTTTTTGCTCGTCACCTTGCTGCTTGTGCTCGGCTTCTGTGTGCCGGTGCCAGGCTTCTGCTCGGTTCCGGTACCCGGCTTCTGCTCCGTTCCGGTACTCGGCTTCTGCTCCGTTCCGGTACTTGGCTTCTGCTCGGTTCCGGTACTCGGCTTCTGCTCCGTTCCGGTGCCAGGCTTCTGCTCTTCCGGCTTCTGCGCTGGTTTTGCATTTACGGTCAGTATGCCGATCTCTGTTTTTACTTCTTTCTCATAGTTGGCGGACGCTTTCTCCGTCACCTCCGCTTTGACGCGGATCTTATAGGATCCTGCCGCAAGCGTGGAAAGGTCGGTCACTTCTTTTCCGGCTGCCTCGGCATACGGGGTCAGTTTCACGACATCTTCTTCCTTATCGGCGCTTGCAAGGCCTGTCACTTTCACCGCGAGCTTCGCTGCCTTATCGCCCTCGGTGATGGTCAGATCCTGCGCCGCTGCTTTCAGCTCCGCTTTCTTCACGGTCAGTGTCACGGAAAGCTCCGTCTCTTTGTCGAGCGCATAGTTCTCCTTTGCGGCCACTGCCACTTTCAGCGTATGCTCTCCCGCCGGAAGCACGGTCTTAAGATCATCCTTGAGCGTAAAGTCCAGCTTATCTTTCTCTTCTCCGCTATAGGAGAGCTTTACGTCCGCGAGGGTCTGTCCGTAGGTCAGAGCTTCCGCGGAAAGCTTCTCTTTGCTTAAGCCGCTTGCTTTCACTTCCACCGCTTTCACGGTAACCGGGATGGCTTTCGATGTGTTTACATCTGTCCCCGCTTTTACGCTCACATAGAAGTTGTAGGTCCCTGCCGGAAGCTTCGCGTCTTTCAGGTTATATGTGATATCGAAACCATCTTTAAATTTCTTTTTTTCGATTTCCTCGAGGGTTTTCGCAAAAACCTCGACTTCTGCTCCCTCTTTTCCTTTCTCATCCAGCTCGCGGTAGAAAATACGGTAGGAATCGATTCCATTTACGGTAGCCTTTACGGAAATCGTTCCAGCGGTCTTCTCGTCCCCATAGACCATGTTGTCTACACTGGCCGGGCTTGGATCGCCAAATTTAATGCTGGATATTTCTACCTTGACCGCGCTGGTGGTCTTTGAAATGCTATCGTGAACCCCGTTTAATGCTGCTAGCTTTTTCCCAGCATCGTTTAAAACTGCTGTCACTTTGCAGGTATAGCTTCCGGCTGCCTCTGCTGTCCAGCTGCCTATCGTAAGAGTTCCTGCTTCATCATCTAAAGTGATTTTATTCTCTTTAACATTCTCATCCTCATGATTATCGGTCAGGATCTTCCCATCCTTCGACCATTGGAACGTAAGGCTGTAATACTGATTTGCTCCCGTTTCTGCCGTTACTCCAAGTTCCTTTTTAATATCATCTGGATTGACTTTCAGTACAATTGTGCTTTCGTCCGTGTACTTTTCTCCAAGTACATGATCATCACCAGAAACTATCACCGGCGTAAAGTCCGGCACTACGATCTTAACGTTCTCTAACGGAAGAATGAGTTTTCCCTCTTTGTCCGCACCGGAAAGCGTATAGTTATTGCTCTCTTCCAAAGATACGCTCAGGCGGTATGTGTCAGAGAAACTGCCGAGCTTCTCAATCGGCTTCTTAAGACCAGATTCACCGGCCGCAACAGATGTTACCCATGCTCCTTGCGCATTTTTCGTTACCCATTCAAGATTATATGTATCCTTAGCAGGAGATTTCTCCTTATCCAAAATCTCTTCCAGGGTAGTTCCGATGGGATACGCGTCCTTAATGCCAAGCTCTTTTTGCAGGCCGGAAGCATCCTTGACGGCTTTTGCTACGGTCACTTTGTATTTTTTCTCAACCGCATCACCTTTCCAGCCCTTATCCTCTGCCGATTTGAGACCGGTATTCTTTGATTCTAGTGTATAAACAAATGTAAGCTCTTGCTCTCCTGTAGAAACAGCCGTCTCTCCCTCTGTCAGCGAATATTCTCCATAAGCTGCCAGAGGATTGCTGTTCTTATCGTTCAGCTTTGCAATCAGAGCCTCATAATGAGCGCCCCATTTTTCTGCGCCATCGTAGGTGAAGTTTTTCACTTCCGCGTTGCAGACGTCCTCAATCGATTTCAATGCTTCACTGGAAGCAATGCCTTTCTTGACGTTTATCGTAAATGTGCCAGAGGCGGGTTCTTCTTCCACAAGTTTTGCAAACTCTGCCTGATTCGCCGTCGCTTTCACCTGCACTCCGCCCTCAGGCGTTACTTTGCCCTTTGACATTACGGTAATCTGTCCATTGCCATTATCAGAAACCTCGAGATAGTCGCCCGCATTGCCCACGAGTTCCCACTTCACTTCGTCTTTCTTCGCTTCAACATCGTCTAATTTCGCTTGTAAGATGACAGACGGATTCTTCTCTGTGCTTGTGATAAGCAGATCCGCCGGCGTTGCGGAGCCGCCCTTCGTTTTCACTTCTACCTTTTTTACCAATTTTATCGCGGTGACCTTTACATCACGACTGAATTTGACCCCTTCTTCGACTTCTGAGTCGTCTTTGCCCAGTGTAAGATTATAGGATCCTTTATTCTCCCCAAGATCAAATTCCAATTTCACAGTCTGGGTAAGATTGCTCGTAAAATCTACTCCACTGTTGTTCTCATCATCCAGTGACCACGTTCCTATTCCTTTTACCGCAGGATCCTTGTTGATTTCATCAATTACCGGCTGTAATTTATCTTCCTTAATATTACCATAATCCAAGGTTTCATCCGATGCTTTGAAAACCACTTTCTTTGAGAAGTCCGGAGAAGGGATATCTGAGGACTTCAGGTCTTCTCTCGCCGCCTCCAAGGTGATTTCGTCTGAGCATTTGAACGTTTTGGTACTTGCAGAATCAGTACTTTTTACCGCAGATGCGCGCACATAATACTTCTTACCTTTTTCCGGCTTAAACCTAAGGGTATGCGTTGCTGTATCACCCTTAAACACTGCCTTAACGGTTTCCGATACTGCCGTTGCATCTTCATCATTTTCACTCTCTCCTGCTACAATCTCCAATACAGGCTCTCCCCCGGCACGAAAGATTGCACCCTCTGCTTTTGTCAGCGTAGCTGTAACGGCAACCTCTTCGCCGTAATGAAACCCGCTCGGATCCACTGAGTCTGCTGTTAAGGTCGTAAACAGCCCTTCTGCGCCCTCAGTTTCGTACAACATTTTTAAGACGCTGTCTGATTCTATGACGACAGCCTCATTCCCCGCACTGACCTGCCCCGCCATCGTTGTGACGCCGCTTCCCGTCACAGTCAGAGCCGCAGCCATCATCAGCGCTATCACTTGCTTTGATTTCATATTGATCTCCTCTCTTTTCTGTTTTGCTGTGTCCCTTCGCATGATGCCTGACCCGCTTCGTGCGCAAACGGCACCATGGCACCATGTGAATTTAGAAACATAATACAATATTATGTTTCATAGACTTTCGCGCTATGAGAGGAGTTCCAAGACCCGCGCCTTGTAAGGCTTATTTTTGTGATTTTTTCCCGCGGATTGTCAGAATGCCCGAAAACAGGGCGTTTGAGGCGTAAAATTATGTAAAAAAAACACTTGCATTTTGAAACAAAATATTGTATTATGTTGAATTCCACGACCCCGTCTTCATGGCTCCGTCTTCATGATCCCATCTTCATAATCCCATCTCATTCAGCCTCCTGCGCTTCTCCTCGGCAGATGTGAGCGTGTAGATCCTTGTCGTCTCGATGCTCGTGTGGCCCAGCAGATCCGCCAGCTCCGCCATGTTGGAATACTGCTTCATGTAAGTGACCGCAAAGAGATGGCGGAAGCTTTGGGGATGCGCTTTCTCTCTGGGAATGCCGCTCATGTCCGCCAGATAAACGATCATTTTATAGACGGTGATCCGGTTGATGGGCTCTCCGTTCCTGCCGCGGAAGATCACCCCCTCCCGTATGTTCTCGCACTCACAGTAGCGCGACAGCTCCTCGATCAGACTCTGCGGCAGATAGACCTCCCGCATCTTCCCCTTGTTGCACACGCGCAGCGTTCCCTGCCGCAGCGCCTCCCGGGTGAAAAACCGCAGCTCGCTGATGCGGATCCCGGTGAGCGCTAACGTCCTCATGATGCAGTAATATTTCTCCCTGCCGCTTTTCTTCGCATAGTCGAGCATCCTGCGGTACTCTTCCCTGCTGAGGACGTTTTCCGCGCTGCTCTTCCTCTGTATCCGCATCACGCGCACGGCGCATTCGCTGCGGCCCGCATAGTGCAGATAGCTGTTGATGGCTGTCAGGTAGAGGTTGATCGTCGCCGCGGAGAGCTTCTGAGCGGAAAGCTCTTCCTTATAAGAAATCACCTCTTCTTTCGTCAGCTCCCTCCCGCCGACATATTCCAGAAATTTTTCCGCCTGCTTCACATAGATCTGGCAGGTGGAAGCGGAAAGCTCCCTCTCCCTCAAATGGTTTCCGTAAGCCTCTAATGCTCCCATGTCTTTTTCCTCCTTTGACCGGTTTTCTTTTGCCAAATTGACAGATATTTGTCCGAACATTTTTCTGTTTTTTTCACATTTTAAATGTCAATCTATTTTTTCCATTTTTCACGGTTTTTATCAACTTTATCAGTTCTACACAAAACAGACATTCGGTCTTTTCGCTATGTAAACCACTTTTTCAACCCGCCTTTTCTGTGGATAATGTGGATAATTCCGTGTATAACTCTGTTTTTCTGTTTTTCCATTCTTTTCATTGTGGATAACTTCCGCGTGATTTTCCGCTTTTATCCACTTATTTTCCCGCGCCCGCGTTTCTTTGTGCAACTTGCATAATCGCGGTTTTCCGGCGTCCCGCGGGCTTTGAAAAGCGGGGAAAACAGCAAAAGAGCTGCCGCCTGACGGATCTCCATCCGTCAGGCGGCAGCTTGACTCTCAGGCGGTATCGCCGGCATCAGACAACTTGTTACTTATGTACCAGAACTTATGTACTAGAATTTATGTACTAGAAAATTCTCCTGACGCAGATGGGCGATCTGTAATTCACGCTGGAATACTTGATGCCGCTCTCCGGCGTGCTGGCATGGACGATCGTCCCGCCGCCGACATAGATGGCGACATGGCCGCTGTAACATACGATATCCCCCGGCTGCGCGTCTGAAAGGCCCACTTCATAGCCGCAGCCCCTCATGGCGCTGGAGGAATGGGGCAGCCCGATGCCGAACGCCGCATACACGCTCATGACGAAGCCGGAGCAGTCCGCGCCGTTTGTCAGGCTCGTCCCGCCGTAGGAATAAGGGTTGCCGATAAACTGGGAGGCATATCCCGCCACGGCCTGCCCGTTCGAGCTGCCCGGCGCCGCGTAGCTCTGGCTGCTGTCCGTGCCGCCGGAACTGCCGTTCTTGCCTCCAGGGCTGCTGCCGCTCTTGCCTCCAGAGCTGCCGCGGCTCGCGGATGCCGCTGCCGCCGCGCGCCTGCGCTCCTCTTCCTCTTTGGCGAGCCTGCGCTCCTCCTCCTCTCTGGACTCCGCCTGCACGAACTCCGTCGCCATGATCACAAATTCCTGGGAAACATATCCCTCCCCTGCCTCCGTGCTTACCTTGGGCCATCCTTCCACGGATTCGTCGAGCACCACCAGATCGTCCCCGACCGGCACCAGCGTCAGTATCTTCGCGTCCGTGGACGGCTCTGTCCTGACATTCAATGTGGTCGTGTTCACTTTCGCGTATCTGGTGCTGACTTTCTTCGCCAGCTCCTCATCTCCGGTCACGACGTACTCGCACTTCACATATCCCTCGACGCTGCCGGAGCGGATGCGGTACCAGCCGCTGTCCGTCGTGTCCAGGACCGTCGCCGCGGAATTGTTATACAGCTTCCCGACTACCTCGCTCTCCGTGTTCGGCTCAGAACGGACATTGACATAATTATCCACTTGGGCGATCGCAATGTCTGAATATTCCGAGGCAACTTCGGGCACGGCATTCTCGCTGACCTGCTCTTCTTCCCGCGCGGCAAGCTCCACCGCCTTTTCGCTGCTCTCCTGCAGCGCCTGCGCCAAGGTTTCCGATACCCCTGCCACCGGCGCGCTGTCCGCCTCAAACGCTGCCTCCACCGCCTGCGCCGCTCCCGCCAGCGGACTCCCGAATGCCTGAATGCCTGAGCCGCCCATCAGCAGCGCGCCTGCCAGCAGATACCCTGTTGCTCTCCCTATTCCTTTTCTCATTGCAAACTGCCTCCAAAATTTTGTCATCTTTTCCGCGTCCCTGTCATTTATTACAGAATTGTTAATTCTTTATGTCGTATTATATCAAAGCTCCGGCGCCGTGTCAACTCTTATTCGTCAATCTCCGCGCTTATTCGTAACAGTTCAGCGCCGCCATTCGCAATCCCGCACTGCGTGCTTCAAAGCTTGCAAAAAGCAAGTTTCTTGCTTTGCAAGCGGATTGCTCATAAGATGGCGTCCCGCTCATAAGCATTCTTGCGTGCTCCTTCATGCAAGCATGATTCGCCCGCAAGTCTGCTTATGGCTGAACTGTTACGCTTATTCTCTGTTCCGCCCCGGGCGGCACAAAATGCCCTGACGGGATTGTTTTTCCAGAGGATCTGTGCCATAATAAAAGGAGCAGAAGGAAAGGAGGTTTTGATATGGATTTTGCAAATGTATCTTCCGCTCTGAGCACGCTGAATGCTTACGACGCGTCTTCTTCTGTCAGCCCTGCGAGCCTTGCCTACGCAGTAGGCACGGCTGTGCTGGACAAACAGCTCGAGATGAATGAGGCGGTCAACGCCTCCATGATCCGGATGATGGAGCAGTCCGTGACACCGCATCTCGGCGGCAGCATCGATCTCTATGCCTAGGATGGGATCCCGGGCTGGATGGTTTCGATCATGCAGAGCAAAAATGAGGGCGTCCGGTCCGGACGCCCTCAGGCTGTAGACAAAGCGGCTCTGGCGCGCATGCGCCAGGACCATTTTCCTTTGAACATCCGAATTGCATCCACGGTTGGATAAAGGAACGGGAGAATCGGAAGAAACCTTGATAATGTATGTGCCATTTGCTATAATCCATATCATAAAAGACAGGATGCTGACATGGAAAGGGGATGCTGACATGGCAAACATGCAAGTGGAATTTTCGTTCGACCATGACAAGATGGAACGAAAAGGCGTGAAAAAAGCAGACATTTACTATACCCTCAAAAAAAATTTTGAAAAAAGGGGACTGGCATGTACCGCGGACGGGGACGTTCTGACTTTTTCAGGAACTGGGAAAAGCGAGGATTACGGGAATATCTGGGCGATCATTTTTGCCCTCATAGAGTGCGATTGGTTTACCGAGTGCGCTTCGCGCTGCACATTTATCGAAAACGAAAAGGAAGAGGATATCCTTTCTCAGATTCCGAGGGCGAAACAGATCCTAGCCACGGCATAGACAGGAGCATATGAAAGAAACTCAAAGAATTAAGGAAATACAAAGCAGGAAGCAGATCACGTTCGATCTAAGCGACAAAAGACTGAAATCCATTTATCCACGCCCAAAGATAACGCTGGATCCAAATTATCATAAGAAAGCGTGGAAAGATATTGCCCGATTTATGGAGAAAAACGGGTTTGAGCATAGACAATATTCGGTATACGCTTCCAAAATGGAAATGACGGGAATGGATGTTAATGCACTTGTACGGGCTATGGCAATTCGTATGCCGTGGGTGAGCAAGTGCTTAAAAGCGATTGATGTGACGGACATAGGAGAACAGCATGATTTGATGCCTTTTGTGAAAGGCATAGAAATTGCACTTGAACAGGAAGAAACAGAACATTCATTTCATATTATGCAAAAATGAGGGCGTCCGGTCCGGACGCCCTCATTTTTGCATGCCGCCTGCTTCTTACCTGACCGCGACGGCTTCGATCTCCAGCATCACATCT
>CAZAMD010000042.1:0-4064 GCA_964486485.1 uncultured Roseburia sp.
ATCCGGCGCTACCTGCGGGACAACAATTCCATCCGCGTCAGCCGCTCCCTGCGGGATACCGCCTATAAGGCAATCCACGCAAAGGAGATCCTCTCCCGCACCTGCGCAAAAGAACCCACCATTGAGGAGATCGCCAAGGAAGCCGGCCTTGCCAAGGAAGACATCGTGTTTGCCCTTGACGCCATCCAGAGTCCCATCAGCCTCTATGACCCGGTCTACACCGACGGCGGCGACACCCTCTATGTCATGGATCAGATCAGTGACAAGAAAAACAGGGAGGACATCTGGATTGAAGAGTTAGCCCTAAACGATGCCTTAGAGCATCTGAACGAGCGGGAGAACTACATCCTCAAGCTCCGTTTTTTTGAGGGGAAAACCCAGATGGAGGTGGCGGAAGAGATCCACATCTCCCAGGCGCAGGTCAGCCGTCTGGAAAAATCCGCACTGAAATCCATCCGCCACTATCTCACTCTCTGAGCATTCTTTTACGGCCTCTCAGCGCTCCCATTTGTCGCAGAGGGCGGTAATCTGGTCTGCCAGCCGTCCCAATTCCTTGTTCGGCATGCCTTCGCATTTTTTTATGACGGTAAGCAGCCTCTCTCCAGCGGCAAGCAGCCTTGCGAATACGTTGCTGGAAACGCGGCTGTTCTGCCTGTTCCGTTTCTTTTCCGCCAGCTGCCTGGATCCCTCGCTGACGCACGTTCCATCCGCCAGATCAAAGGTGTCCCCGCTATAAGGGGCGCAGGCGTCATAGCCTAATTCCCGGCGGAGCCGGCCGGCAAACTGCTCTGTCACCTTATCCTCCCCATGCACCACAAAGACCTTTTTCGGTTTTTTCTCAAACGCCCCCGCCCACTTCATCAGATGCTCCATATCCGCATGTCCGCTGATGCCGGGAAGATTTTCGATCCTCGCCCGCACATCAATGGTCTCTCCGAAAATCCGCACCTCTTTTGCCCCGTTTAAGAGGGAATGGCCGAGCGTCCCCGGAACCTGGAACCCTACGAATAAAATCGTGGAATCCTCTCTCCAGAGGTTATGCTTTAAATGATGCCGGATGCGCCCCGCCTCGCACATGCCGGATGCGGAAATGATCACTTTTGGCTTTTCGTTGAAGTTGATCATCTTCGATTCATCGCTGGTGATCGCCATCCTAAGTCCCTGAAAGCCGATAGGATTGATGCCCTGCCGTATCAGTCCCAGCGCCTTTTCGCTGAAACAGTCCTCCACGTTTCTGTTGAAAATGGTGGTTGCCTCCACCGCCAGGGGGCTGTCCATGTAAACCTCAAAGTTTTCATATTCCGGCAGAAGATGCTCCGTTTTGATGCGGCGGATGAAATACAGCATCTCCTGGGTACGCCCTACGGAAAAGGCCGGTATCACGACGTTTCCTCCCCGGGCAAAGGTATCCTTTATCACCCTTGCGAGGCTGAGGGCAAAATCCGGCGGCGCCGCGTGGTTCCTGTCCCCGTAGGTGGATTCCATGACCACATAATCCGCTTCCCTTATGTATTCCGGATCTTTGATCAGGGGGCGGCCGCCCGGCCCGATGTCGCCGGAGAATACGATTTTAAACTCCTCTTCCCCCTCCTCTTTCACCCACATCTCGATGCTGGAAGACCCCAGCAGATGTCCCGCGTCCACAAAGCGCACTTTCAGCCCCTCGCAGATTTCTATGATCTGCCGGTACGCACAGGGGACAAACTTTCCTAATACGCTCATGGCATCATTCATGTCGTACAGGGGAACGACTTCCGGCTGTCCCGCCCTCTTTGCCTTGCGGTTCTTCCATTCCGCCTCGGACATCTGAATGTGCGCGCTGTCCTTTAGCATAATGCCGCACAGCTGGCTGGTCGCCGACGTGGCGAAAACCTGCCCCCGGAAACCGTGGTTATACAGCAGGGGAAGCAAGCCGGAATGATCGATGTGGGCATGCGTGATGAACACATAATCGATCTTTGAGGCATTGACCGGCAGTTCCTGATTCACATATAGGTCAGGCCCCTGCTCCATGCCGCAGTCCACTAACATATGCTTATCACGGAAAGAAAGGAAATGACAGCTGCCCGTCACTTCATGCGCCGCCCCTAAAAATTCTAACAACATAAGATGTACCTCCATTCTGCCTGCAGTTTTCTTGCGCCTTTCACGCCCGTCCTACTATCAGTATACTCTTTCGGAGAGGCATTTACAAGATTTTTGCAAAGCATCTTAAAGAGCGTCCATGGCGTGTCAGCGCGATGGCTCCGGCTTGGTTGGCGCGTGACGGAGAGGGCGGCTTTCAAATGCGCACCCGCATTTGAAAGCCGCCCTCTCCCGCGTTTTATTCTAAGCGCACGATTTCCCGCTTGAGGCGTATCATGATCTTTTTCTCCAGCCTCGAGATATAGGATTGGGAAATCCCAAGCATATCCGCCACTTCTTTTTGCGTCTTTTCTTCCCCGTCAAGGCTGTTCAATCCGAAACGCAGTTCGATGATCATGCGCTCCCTGCCGGAAAGCTTTTCAATCGCCCCCTTTAAGAGCCTCCGCTCCACATCTGTCTCAATGTCGCGGTATATGACGTCTTCCTCCGTTCCCAAGATATCGGAAAGAAGCAGCTCATTTCCATCCCAGTCCACATTGAGCGGCTCGTCGATGGATACTTCCAGCTTTGTCTTATTATTCCTCCGCAGATACATCAAAATCTCATTTTCGATGCAGCGGGAGGCGTAGGTCGCCAGCTTGATGTTTTTATCCGGGTTAAAGGTGTTGATGGCCTTAATAAGGCCGATGGTCCCGATGGATATCAGATCTTCCACCCCCACGCCTGTGTTGTCAAATTTTTTCGCTATGTACACCACCAATCTTAAGTTATGTTCGATCAGACGTTTCCTGGCTTTCTCCCTCGCCTCAGATTCCTTTTTCCCCAGGCGCTTCCCCTTTTCCAGGCAGTCCCCGCCAAGCATCTCGATGCAGACGGCTTCCTCCCCGCTCTCTAAGGGCGGCGGCAGCACTTCCGCTCCGCCGATGTAATGGATCTCGTCCTTGTCCTTAAACAATATCCTGGAAAGAGAAAAGCTCCTCATTTCTTTCCAGAAATTTCTTTTTTCTCTTCCGGGCATTTTCAATTTTATGTACATATCCCGTCACCCGCTCCCGACTTTCTTTTCCTCTTTTTTCTCTCTCCTTCGTCCAGTAATGCCGCGTGTAAGATCAGATCATATCCTTTGTCCTCTAAAAGTCCCTCTTCGGCGAATCCCACTGCCGCATGTTCTATCACAATCTTTTGACTGCCCTGCCGGATCTCAAGATAATCCACGTCGGTGACACGGAGCAGCCCGCCCTGTTCCCCCAATGACCGGTAGGGGACATAGCGGATGCCGTCTTTTTCCGCCTTTAAAAACTCTTTCGCTTTTTGGAAACTTAAAATACTTACGGCTTTTCCGGTGTAAGGGTCGCGCAGCTGGTTTCCGCTGTCCCAGTACGCCCTGATCTCCATGCTCCGCAGGTCTTTTTTCAGGCAGCCGGAAAAAATATGGTTTCCAAAAGAGCGGAACCTTATCAGATAGGCCACCGCGGAAAAAAGGAGAACTGCCGCGGCTGCCATCTGCATATACTGGCTTTTGAAGAAAAATTGCTGTCCCCGCAGCCATTCCATCCCTCCGCCCAAAAACAATACTGCGGCATACGTCACTGCCCAATCCTCCAGAAACCGCCGTTTCGATCCTATGCCAAAGCAGCCCGCCACCATTCCCGTATTCAGCACAAGATGCGCCAGCAGCTGATACCATAACGGATTTTTGACGAAAAGCGCCAGAAACAGCCCGCACAGGGAACTGAGCGCCGACACCAGAAACAGCCGCATGCCCCTCTTTCCCCGTTTTAGGAACAGATTGCTCCCCATTACCGCCAGATAGTCCATGCACAAGTTCTGCAGAAGAAACACGTCTGCATAGAACACATAAATTTTTCTCACCCCTTTTTTGATTTCTATTCCGCCATTATACTCCCGTTCCCGTTCCTATTTTGTCAAAACAGCACATGGAAAAGAAACAATTCATCCCCTGTTTTCAACAAAATCTT
>CAZAMD010000042.1:4164-18321 GCA_964486485.1 uncultured Roseburia sp.
AGCCGCCTTGGCGAACTGGAGACAGAATCCGCGCAATGATATCAGCGCTTTAACGATATGAAAAGGCAACAAAGCCTCCTTGGCGAAGTGCCGGGAAAAATCCGGGGGAACGCCAGAAGATCGACTGGCATGGACGAAACGCGCCGGAGGCATAGATGCATATCTGCCTCCTGATTGCGGAATGGTTTTAGAGTGCGGCGGACAGATCGGCCCGCAGCAAGCACTCAGTCCATAACTGATCTTCCGCGCGCATTCCCGCAGGCATGACCCGCATCGGATCCCGGTTATGGCTGAGCTGCCAAAGTTCTGCTATAAGGATTTTTATTTTCTTGAATTTTATTTTTTTGATTTTTATTTCCTTGAATTTTTCAAAAAATCAGGAATCTTGATATCCATCTGCTGTACCGAGCTTTCCGGCTGGCGCGGCTTTTGGATGCCTGAAAACGTCCCCGCGGATGCGGACTGCTGCGCGGGCATTCCCGTGCCGTAGCTTCCGGGCTGTCTGCCGAGCGCGGAAGAACCCACAGGCCTCGCGCCCTGATACTGCAGCTTTGGCATGATCTTGCCCGGCTGCGCCTGCCCGGCGTTGTCAAGGCCTGTCGCGATCACGGTGATGGTCGCCTCGTCTGTCATCGTCTCGTCATATTTTGCCCCGAAGATGATATTCGCGTTGTCTCCTGCCAGATCCTGCACATAGCTTGCCGCATCATTGGCATCCATCAGGGAAATATCGCCGGAGATATTGATGATGACATGGGACGCACCGCTGATCGTGGTTTCAAGGAGCGGGCTAGCGACAGCAAGCTTCACTGCCTCGATCGCCTTATCATCTCCCTTGGCCGCGCCGATGCCGATGTGCGCCATGCCCTTATCTTTCATAACGGTAGATACATCCGCAAAGTCCAGATTGATCAGCGCCGGCAGGTTGATCAGGTCTGTGATGCCCTGCACCGCCTGCTGCAGCACTTCGTCTGCTTTCTTTAACGCATCCGGCATGGTTGTCCGCCTGTCCACGATCTCCAGAAGCTTGTCATTGGGGATCACGATCAGCGTGTCCACGCTGTCCTTTAACCGCTCGATCCCGGAAAGCGCGTTTAACATGCGCTGCTTTGCTTCAAATTTAAACGGCTTTGTCACAACGCCTACGGTCAGTATGCCCTGCTCCTTTGCAATCTTTGCGACAACCGGCGCGGCGCCCGTGCCGGTGCCTCCGCCCATCCCGCAGGTGACAAAGACCATGTCCGCCCCTTTGATCGCGCCGGAAAGCTCCTCTATGCTCTCCTCGGCAGCCTTTTCTCCGATCTCAGGCTGTGCCCCTGCTCCAAGACCCTTGGTGAGCTTCTCGCCGATCTGTATCAGAGTCGGCGCTTTGCAGAGCGTCAGTGCCTGCTTGTCGGTATTTACCCCGATAAACTCTACGCCCCCGATATTCTCATCAATCATTCGATTCACAGCATTATTGCCAGCACCGCCGACGCCGATCACGATAATCTTTGCGCTAGCATCTGCTTCTGTTGTCATTATCTCCAGCAAGTTCGTTCCTCCTTCATTCTCTCCTATAATCCCGTCCAGCTCTATCTCCCGCCCGGCGTGTGCCTATGTACCGTTTTTCACTGATCCGATCACACTTATTATATGAAATGATAGCATCTTTCCTTTCTCATTGATAAACCCATATACACTATAATATAATTTTTCTCTGAATTAATCAACTGATTTTTCATTTTTTTTATAAATCAGACCTGTCAAACACAATATCCGTCGTATCCGGCGTCCAGCTGTCTAAATGCAGCGTGCCGGACAGCCCTGCCAGCTGGGGCAGTATCGCCGACAGGCGCACGATCTTCTGGGTCAGATACTCATCCGTGCCTACGACGACCTCAATGTCTTCATAGGTCAGCACCGGCTTTTCGCTGCTGTCGTAAAAAATCTGCTCCGGCTCGAGCTTATATTTTTTGAGCATCTGGGTCAGTGTGAGCAGACGGCTTAAGATCTCCTCATTTTCTAAGGGAAGCTTTTCATAGAGGACGACTGTATTGCAGGCAATCCCTGTGATCTTGGGGACTCCCGCTATCACGTCGGAGGAAGTCTCCACCACGAACCCATCTTTGTCAAAATAGGCATACTGCCCTAAGGTTTCTATGTAAAAACTGCCCAGGATCCCCTTTTCGTAGACAGAGATCCGAAGGGTGTGCGGGTCATCGAGCGAAATTTCCATCGCATCCACAAACGGAACGTCCCCCACATCAAAAAGACGGTATTTTAAATCCACATACAGGGAATTCCAGGAATACTCATCGTTGAGGACCATATCCTGTATCTGCCTTGAGGAATACACTTCATTCCCTTCCACGATCACGTTCTCTACCGTAAATATGTGCATCACCGCAAACGCCCCCGCGGCGATAAACAGCAGCAGCGTCAGAACCGCCAGCAAGGCTATCCTCCCGCGCCTCTTCCTCTGTTTTTTTCTGATTCTTTGTTCTCTCATCATCATCAGGCAACCTCAAATTTAATTCCCCGGGATACCGCAAGCGCAAGCCCCATCTCCGCGAGAAGAATGGAGATGGAAGTTCCTCCGTAACTGATAAAGGGGAGGGAGACTCCCGTATTGGGTATGGTGTTCGTCACGACGGCAATGTTCAATAATACCTGTATCGAGATGTGCGCCAGAATCCCTACCACGATCAGCGCCCCGTATAAATCCGCCGCGTTATTTGCGATCACTACCAGCCGCCAGATGATCAGCAGGTACAGCAGGATCAGCGAAACCGCCCCAAACAGTCCCAGCTCCTCGCAGATGACGGAAAAAATCATATCATTCTGCGCCTCGGGGATAAATCCCAGCTTCTGCATGCTCTCCCCCAGCCCTTTTCCAAAAAGGCCGCCGGAGCCGATGGCGTAAAGCCCCTGCATCGTCTGATAGCCTTTTTCATGCTCCTCTGGATGCAGCCACACCGCAATGCGCTCCGCGCGGTAGCTTTCCAGAGCAATGAAGATGACCCCCACCACGGCTACCGCAAGCGCCATCAAAACAAAATGGGAGTATTTCGGACTCGCCACAAACAGCATGCAGACCGCGATCCCCAGGATGATAATCGCTGTACTTAAGTTATTATATGCAACTACCCCCACCACTGGCATCACGATCAGCATGATTTTTACGAGGCTTTTAAATTCCCCCATTTTCTTTGGCGTTTTATAAATCACGGTAGCGAGAAAAATGATCACGCCGATCTTTGCCAGCTCAGATGGCTGAAACTGTATGGGTCCTATCTTCAGCCAGCGGGACTGTCCTTTTGCCTCCGTCCCCACGAAGATGACCATGGTGCAAAGCCCTAAAGCGCCCAAGTAGGCAAGGGTGGAAAAACGCATCCAGATCTGATAGGGGATCCGTGAGACCACGATCATCGCCGCCAATCCCAGGATGCTTGCGTAGGTCTGCCGCCGCAGATAATATGCCGCGTCGCCAAATCTGGTGGAACCGTAATAGGAGCTGGTGCTATAGAGCATGATCAGGCCAAAGCAGAGCAAAAAAATGATCAGAAACAGCAGACTGTAGTCAAAATATCGAATTGTCTTTTCTTTTTTTTGGGATTTCTTCGCCACGTTACAACCTCATTTCCCGATATGCTTTCTCATTGCAGGCTTCTGACATATTCTTTGAAGACACGTCCGCGCTCTTCATAATCTTTAAACATTCCCCAGCTTGCGCAGGCCGGCGATAGCAAAACCGCCTCTCCGCTTTTGGCATTCCGATGGCACAGATCCACGGCCTCCTCTAAGCTGCCGCAGAGCTCCACATCAAAGAAACCGTGGCGTCTTGCGCATTCCGCGATCTTTTCCCGCGTCTGTCCAATGAGAACCAGTTTCCGCACTTTTCCTCCGAAGCTCAATATCCACTCGTCATAATCCGACTGCTTGTCATAACCGCCGCCGATCAGATAGGTGGGGCGGTCCATGGCGCTTATCGCCTTGATGGCCGCATCCGGGTTTGTTCCCTTAGAATCGTTGTAATAGCGGACGCCCCCGATCTCTGCCACATATTCCATCCTGTGCTCTACCGCCTGAAAGGCCCGCAGGGACTCCCGGATCTTTTCCATGGGGACTCCCATGGAAAGCGCAACGCCCGTAGCTGCCATGGCATTTTCATGATTATGCGTTCCGAGAATGTTTAATTCATCCACTGCAAGGACCTTTTCCCGCTTCCCGTCCATAGCGTGATAGATGCTGCCTTCTTCTAAGTAAAGCCCCTCTCCCAATCTTCTGCCGCTGCTGAAAAACAGGGCGCGGCAGTTTAGGTCCGCGCCAAATTCCCGGAGCGCCTCATCTTCATAATTCAGGACACAGACTTCCTCCGCCGTCTGATTCTCCGCAATGCGCTCTTTCGTCCGAATATAGCATTCCATCGTGTGATGGCGGTCCAGATGATCCGGCGTGATATTCAAGATGGCCGAAACGTTCGGATGGAAGCTGTGCGTCGTCTCCAGCTGAAAGCTGCTGATCTCGGCTACGGTGACTGTCTCCTCCGTCGTATCCGCCGCGACGGAAGTATAGGGAATGCCGATGTTGCCGACAACTTTCACATCCTTAAAATAGCTCGCCATGATCGCTCCGGCAAGCGCCGTGGTGGTCGTTTTTCCATTCGTGCCTGTGATGGCGGCGATCGGGCCTTTTGCGAAATGGTATGCCAGTTCGATCTCCCCCCAGATAGGGATCTTTTTTTGCCGGATCTTCTCCACCGCGGGGGCATCGATCGGTATGCCGGGACTTATGACTGCCAGATCCACCCGCTCTAAATCCGAATCCTCTAATTCGCCCAGCAGAATGTCCACATCCGCGAATACCGGGGCTCTTTCCCGCAGCGCAGCGAGATCCGCCTCCCTGTTCCCCTCAAATAAAATCACTTCGTTTTGTTTTTCCTTCAGCAATTCCGCGGCCGCGATGCCGCTTTTGCCGGATCCTGCCACTAAAACCCGCTTTCCCGTCACGTCCATTTTGCTAACCACACCTTTCCTGTCTGTCCGCTTTGTTTTTGCCGCCGAACTCCTCAGATGGCAAGCAATGCCAGCATGCAGAGGACGGCTGTCGTAATGGAAAACACCGCTACGACTCTCGTTTCTGACCAGCCGCCCAGTTCAAAATGATGATGGATCGGAGCCATGCGGAAGATCCGCTTTCCTCCGGTCTTTTTAAAATAGACCACCTGTATGATCACAGAGAGCACTTCCACGAAGTAGACCAGCCCCACGATCGGAATGAACAAGGGCATCTGCATCATGTAGGCTGTGGAGACTACAAATCCTCCTAACGCCAGAGAGCCTGTATCTCCCATGAACACGCTTGCCGGATACACGTTAAACAGCAGGAATCCTAACAGCGCGCCCACCACCGCGCAGGTAATGGGGGCAATGCCCGCGCTGCTCCCCACCGCCACCACAGAAAAGAACGTTGCCACCATGATAGTGACGCTAGAGGCAAGGCCGTCGAGCCCGTCAGTAAAATTCGTTCCATTGACTGTCCCGATGACCGCGATAAACAGCACGGGAACCGCCAGATAACCGATATCCAGGTATTTGCCGCCGGAAAAGGGGATCAGCATGGTCAAAGACACCCCGGAATAGCGGGCCATGTAGACGGCAAAAATGATCGTGACCACAATCTGCAGCAGCATTTTCTGCCATGGCAGCAGTCCGTCCGAACGCCGCAGCACCACTTTCAGATAGTCGTCTAAAAACCCTATCACGCCAAACCCCACCGTCATAAATAAGATAGGTACGATTTTGGGATAGTCCTTCACATAGAGCAAAGAAGTCAGCACGATCGCCGCCAGTATCATAATGCCGCCCATAGTGGGCGTCCCGTTTTTCTTTAAATGAGATTCTAATTCTTTGCGCTCCGTCTGTCCGACTTTTAACCTCCGCAGAAAGGGAATGACAATCGGTCCTAACACGGCGCTGATTGCAAATGCAATGATTACTGGAATTACGATTTCATACGTCATGATCAAACACCTCATGTACTTTCTCTAATTTCTCTAGTATACGTTATTTTTTACGATTTATCAAGGTAGGGCAAAATGTTTTCCATAATTTCTTTCACCATAGGCGCCGCGATCTGCCCTCCATAATAAGTTCCCTGAGGATTATTGATGATAAAAAGGACTAATACCTCAGGGTCATCTGCCGGTGCAAATCCGAGAAATGAGGAAATGTATTTGTGCTCACTTCTCGGAAGAGTCTGGGAGGTTGCCGTCTTTCCTCCAATGCTGTAGCCATCTATTTTCGCGTTCTGACCGCCTCCGTCGGATACTACCCGCTCTAAGAGATAACGGAGGGTTTCGGATGTTTTTTCGCTGCAGATACCCTCTGTGGTTTCATAGGCTATCTTTTCTATCAGCTTCCCCTCCTCGTCTTTGACTTCCACGCCAAAATGCGGGGTGATGCGCCTGCCTCCGTTGATGATGGAGGAAACCGTCGTCACAAGCTGTATGGGAGTGATCTGAAAAGACTGCCCAAAGGATACCGTTGCCAGCTCTACCGGCCCTACATTTTCTTTCTTGTGCATGATCGTCGCCGCCTCTCCGGGCAGATCCACACTGGTCTTTGCCGTAAGACCGAACTGTTTGAAATATTTGTAAAAATTATCTGTTCCGAGTCTTTCCCCCAACTCGATAAAGACGGGGTTGCAGGAGTTCATCATACCTGTCTCAAAGGTTTCCGCCCCGTGCCCGGTAACCTTCGCGCAGCGTATCTTCCGATCCTCCACGGTTTTATATCCGGGACAGAAAAAATTATCTGTCAGGGATACGACGCCTTCCTCTAATGCCGCCGTGGCAGTGATGATCTTAAACGTGGAGCCGGGCTCATAAGTATCGCTGATACACTGGTTGCGCCACATCTGATTTAAGAGGTTTTGCTTTTCTTCCGCGCTCACCTCCCCGCTCAGTTCATAATTTAGCGTAAAAGGGTCGTTCAGGTGAAACTCTGGATAGTTTACCATCGCCATCAGCTCCCCGTTCTGCGGATTCATGACAATGACGGAGACATAATCCGCCTGTTTTTTCACATAGGCTTTCTCCGCTGTCTGCTGGCAATATTCCTGAATGTTATGATCCATCGAGATATGGAGGTTATACCCGTTGACCGGCTCTAGCCTCGTCTCTCCGGCGTTTTCAATCTCAATGCCTCTGGCGTCCGTCAGCGTTAAGATTTTTCCATTCGTTCCCTGCAGATAGCTGTCATATTTCACCTCAAGCCCTAAGATCCCCTGATTATCCCCTCCGGTGAATCCCAGCACTTTCGAGGCGAGGCTGTCATACGGATAATACCGCTTGTAATCTTCATCTACCTTGATGCCGGATAATCCATAAGCGCGGATGCGGTCTCCGGTCTCCTTATCCACGTTGGTCTTTACGCGCTCGATGGAGCTGTTTTTTTCTACCCTCTTGCGCACGGCTTCTTCCGTCAGCCCTAATTCCTTTACTAGGGCATGGATGACGGCTTCCGGGTCTTCAATCTGGCTGTGGATCACGGATATCGTGCAGACGGATTTGTTCGTGGCTAGCACCGTCCCTGTCGAATCTATGATTTTTCCTCTGGCTGCCTTGATATCCCTTTCCCTCTCATGGAGATTCTCCGCTTTCTGCCCATAGTATTCGGAGCAGAAGATCATCAGATACACCAGCCTGCCTATGAGGAACATGATGACAAAAAAGATCGCGAGGAACATCACCATGATCTTCTTCCGATTGAATGTCTTGTTTCTGTAAAACGGATTTTCCTGCCGCATAAAAACCCCCACAAAAGTTTTCATCACATTTTATTCTAACTTTCGTGGGGTTATACTTACCTTTCCGGTAAATTTTATCCGATTATTCCGCCGGTTTCTCTTCCTCCGGCTCACCGCCTGACGGCTCATCGTCCGCTGACACATCATCTGACGGCTCACCACCTGACAGCTCATCATCCGCTGACACATCATCTGACGGCTCATCATCTGGCAGCTCATCACCTGGCGGCTTGCCGCCCTCCTCCTGCTCCTCAGGCCCGGGGTCGATGTCATCCGCTGTGACCTCGCTTCCGCTGTTTTCCGGCAGATCCCCCGTCGTATCCGGCACGTCGAGGCTTTCTTCCCTGGGGGCATTCGCGATGTCGGAAGCCGCAGCCTGGCCCGCTTCCTCGCCCTTGATGTCCCAGCCCTCATGGATCCCGGTCGTTTCCTCGTCACGGTAGATATTCATATAAGGAAGCACTTCCTCTAAAATCTCACGCACAATGTCCTGTGCAAAGGTACTGTGGAACTGCTCCTCCACATTCGGTTCGTCAACAACGCAGTAGATCATCAGCTGCGGGTCGTCCGCCGGAGCAAAGCCGATGAACGATACCAGGTAATTCTGTCCGTCACGCCCCACTTTCTGGGCGGTTCCGGTTTTTCCTCCCATGGAATAGCCGTCTACCTTTGACGTGGCGCCCGTTCCGCTTTGGACGGTGGAATA
The DNA here is from genome assembly GCA_964486485.1 of uncultured Roseburia sp. Taxonomy (GTDB): domain Bacteria; phylum Bacillota; class Clostridia; order Lachnospirales; family Lachnospiraceae; genus Roseburia. The sequence continues at coordinate 12,662 of CAZAMD010000042.1, forward strand.
CATATACTGTTTTAAGATGTCGCCTGTGTGCTTTGAAACGGTCTCCCGCAGCAGCGTCGGCGAGATGTCTTTGATCACGCTGCCGCTCTCATCGGTGATCCGCTTCACGACCCTCGGCTGGTAGAGGTACCCGCCGTTGATCAGGGAGCAGTACGCGCTGCCTAACTGTATCATCGTGGTGTTGAAATTCTGCCCGAACGCATTGGTAGCCAGATCTACCGGTCCCATGTTATCCGCATGGTAAATGAGCGTATCCGTCCTCGTTTCTCCCGGCAGATCGATGTTGGTCCTCTGCCCGAATCCGAAAATCTGCTGATACGTTGTGAAACGCTCCTTTCCGATCTTATAGGACATCTGCATCAGCGCATCATTGCAGGAATTCATCAGGGTCTGCTCTAAGGTTTCCATATCATGCCCCGCCCGCTGTACGCAGCGAATGGTATGGCCGCCCACCATCTCATATCCGTCGCAGTAATAGGTGTCGCTTTCTAAGACCGTTCCCGTCTCAAGCCCTGCCGCCACCGTAAAGGGTTTCGCGGTCGAACCCGGCTCATAGGTGTATGTGGTGCAGAAATTCTGCCAGATGGCATTCAGCGCATCCAGCTTGGCATCCTCGTCCATGACGCTTAATTCTTCCTCCGTATAATAGGAAGATAAATCCCTCGGATCCGAGAGGTCATAATTGGGGTAGTTTGCCATGGCGAGTACGTCCCCATTATTGGGATCCATGATCAGAACGCCGATATGGCTCGCTCCCTCATCCTCCTCCCTGAAGTTCCCCCGGTATGCCTCGTTAAATTCCGCAATTTTCTTCTCTACAATGGTTTCTATATTGGCGTCTATCGTCAGCACTGCTGTATATCCGTTCCGCGGCGCTTTGATGGTCTTTTCAAAATTGTTGTCCGTGTTCAGATAACCGTATTCCCTGCCGTCCACTCCGTTGAGGGTTTCATTGTAGGACTGCTCGATCCCATTAAGTCCCATGTTTCCAGAGGCGGTAAACCCTATCACGGCGCTGGCTAAGGCCCCATAAGGATACTGCCGTTCGTACTCCTTTTCAAACCAGACGCCTCTGATGTCGGGATGCAGCTTTTTTCCTTTTTCGTCCTCCGCCTCCTGCATCTCCACAAAAGGACGGATTTCCTCATAAGATGCTTTCTTTTTCAGAACGATATACCGGCTGTCTTTGCTGTTATCTGCGTAGCCGTACAGCTCATCGCTGCTAAGGTCTGGAAAGCACTGCACCAGCGCTTCTATGGTAGGCGCGATATAGTCTGCCTTATAAGTCATGACATAGCAATCTAAGATCACATTGTAAACGGCGATGCTTGTGGCAAGCACGGTCCCTTTCGCATCCACGATATCCCCTCTCCGATAGGGAATGATCCTGCTGTCATATTCTTGCTGAGATAATACGATTTTTTCATATTTCTCACCCCCCGTATGCTCAATATACATCAGCCTCGCGATCAGTCCTATCAGCAAAAGCGCGATGCAGCCAAACATAATGATCAGTTTTTTCTGCATGCGCTTCGGGAACTTCAGCCACGGTTTTCTTTTTTTCTCTGCTGCCATGATCCCTCTCATTCTGCCGCCGTCAGGCGGTCTTTCCATAAAAGATTGAAAACTTCAATTTTCAATCTTTCTCCTGCACTTCCTATCTGACGGGAATCTCCTCAAACTGGTTCATATAATCATCATTGCCTACCGTATAGTAGATAATCTGTGCCTCTTTCGCATAGGACATCCCCAGTTCCTGCATCGCCGAATCCCTGACGCTCTCTAAGGCGACGGAGTTACTGATGCGCTTAAACGCTTCGTCATTATCTGCTTTCACGCTTGCGATCTGGCTCTCTAGCTCCGCAATGCGGTTCATTCTCGCGGTGACATCTGACTGGATCCTGACATAGGTTCCCGCAAATATCCCGAAGATAAGCACCGCCATGGTGAGAAACAGCACATAGCTCCTGCTCATGCGCAGCTCGCGCTCCTTGTTCCTCCTCGCGATCCGTTTTCTCCTCCGCAGCTCCTCTTCCTGCTCCCGCTCTACGCGCTCCCTGTGTCTTTTTCTGTAGTCCGGCACGGCCTCCGCCCTGCGGACCGTATTGCCGTCTACATAGTACTGCTGTCTCAGCTTTCCTCTTTCCGCTGTCTGATTTTTCATTGTTCTCCCCCATCCTCTGCTAACTTTTTTCAAATACCCTTAATTTCGCGCTCTTCGATCTGGAATTTTCCTCCAGTTCTTTCTCTGACGGCACAATGGGCTTTCTTGTGACCACTCTGCCTTTAGAAGCCTTGCCGCACACACATACCGGAAAATCCGCCGGACAGGTGCAGGGGTTTTCATTCCGCTTAAAATCCGCCTTTACGATCCTGTCCTCTAAGGAATGGAACGTGATGATGCAGATCCTTCCTCCCGGCTTCAGCAGATCTATCATATCATCCAGATGATCCTGAAGCACTTCCAGCTCCCTGTTCAGCTCGATGCGGATCGCCTGGAATGTGCGCTTTGCCGGATGCCCTCCGCTCATCTGCCATTTTCTGGGGATAGACGCCCTTATGACCTCCGTCAGTTCCCCCGCCGTCTCGATCGGTTTTTTTTCCCGCTCCATCACGATGTGCTTTGCAATGTTCTTAGCGAATTTATCTTCTCCGTAATCACGGATGATGCGGTATAGCTCCCTCTCACTGTAACCGTTTACAATGTCTCTTGCTGTCCGCGCCATCCTGTCATCCATGCGCATATCCAGCGGCGCATTCGGGTCGCGGTAGGTAAATCCCCGCTCCGAGGCATCCAGCTGGAAAGAGGATACGCCCAGGTCCAGCACAATGCCGTCCGCCTCCGTGATGCCGATGGCATACAGTTCGTCTTTCATATGAGCGTAATTGCCGCGCAGGATCGTCACACGATCCCTGAAGGCAGAAAGCCTCTCTCCTGCCGCCCGTATGGCGTCGCCATCCTGGTCGATCCCGATGAGCCTGCCTTTCTCCGAGAGGCGCTTTGCCACTTCAAGGGCATGTCCGCCTCCGCCAAGGGTGCCATCAACATAGATCCCATCCGGCTTGATATTCAGTTGCTCGATCGTCTCTTTCAACAGTACCGAATCGTGATGAAACTCCATGGGCCGCACTCCTAAATGCTAAAGCCAAGCTCTGCCATATGCTCCGCGATGTCATCCATCTCGCCCTCATCATATGTGTTTTCAAGCCATCTTCCCTTGTCCCAGATTTCCACACGGCTTAGGACGCCGACTAGAACCGCGTCCTTTTGCAGATCCGCATATTCTCTCAGCACCGGCGGAAGCAGGATGCGCCCCTGCCTGTCTAACTCTACCGCGGCCGCTCCCGCAAAGAAAAATCTGGAAAATTTTCTTGCGTCTTTGGATGTCATGGAGATGCTGCGGAATTTTTCTTCCATATTGTGCCACTCCTCGTTGGGATAGACAAATAAACAGCCATCTAATCCCTTTGTCACCACAAATTCATTCCCTAACTGCTCTCTGAACTTGGATGGGACTATCAGCCTGCCTTTGGGGTCTACTGTGTGATTGTATTCTCCCATGAACACGATACAAACACCTGCCCTTTTCCAGCAATCCGCAGCGGGATCTGGTCACCACTTTCAACCATTTCCCACCACTTTCCTCCACATATATGCTTATCTTAACCCATTTTTTTCAAAAATGCAAGAACAAGATTGATAAATCCGGTGTTTTGTCAGGCGTTTATCTGCGGAAGCCGAGCCGCTCCCGCTGTCATTTGCCAAGGATGCGGCGCCCGTTTCCCCTTTTGCGCACAAAAAAAGGCGCCCGGCCTCTTTTCCCGCTCCATAAAGCTGCTTCTTGGTCAAATTTCGCCTTTCCTGCCATTTTCCAACACCACCTTTCAGAAATCCATCTACAAAAGGCTTTATTTCCACATGTTCGGCGGCAAAAAGGAAAAAAGAAAAGAGGGCGGTTCTCTGCCCTCTGATCGTTATGTTTTTCTTTGACTTTTATTTACCATTCTGTGAACAGTCCACAATACATCATATACATAAATCCCATATGTTATGTGTATGATCCCTATTTTTCTTCTGCCGCTTCATAATCGTGCGGCTTTCCATTCTTTTGACGATCCTTTTCTAATCTAACCCTTTGCGACGATCCTTTTGTGACTGTCCCTCTGCAGCGATCCTTCGCCGCGCTGCGCGGGATCCGTCAGGCGGACTGCGCACCGCCGGGTCTTATTGATGGATCACTCTTACGACTTTCACCGGAGTCCTGTAATAGGCGCCGGAAATCTTAATGCCGGATTTCGGCGAGCTTGCGTGGACCACCTGCCCGTTCCCGATGTAGATCGCCACATGATTGATGCGGCTTCCGTTCCCGTAGAAGAATAAATCTCCCGGCTGCGCCCCGGAGGCTGCGATCTTGGTTCCGCTGTTTGCCTGTGCGCCGGAAGTGCGCGGCAGCGGAATGCCATATTTGGCAAATACGCTTAACACAAAGCCGGAGCAATCCGCTCCTTTGGTAAGGCTTGTCCCGCCCCAGACATAAGGGTTGCCCACGAACTGGGTCGCGTACTGCACCAAGGAAACCCGCACATCTGAGACGCCCATCCCATAGCGGACCTCGGTCATGGTCTGAGCTTTCGCGAGTTCCACGGAGATATCCACATAGCTGCTGGAAACATACGCCTTATCGTTATCCATATTGATCGTCACCCAGCCGTCCAACATCTCCACCACTTCCAGCTCTTCGCCCTTTGGCACCGTGGTCATGATGGCGCTCTCTGTATTTGGCTCTTCTCGGACGCGCAGCGTGGTGGTGTTCACCGTCGCGATGGTCTGCTTTACCTCCGCTGCTTTTGCCAGCGCCGCCTCCCCGGAAAGGAGATATTCGGATTTGACATACCCCTCGACTTTGCCGGACTGGATCTTCGTCCATTCGCCCTCTGTCCCTAATATCTCACATCCCGCGTTGTCCGGCATTTTCCCTACAAGTTCCGCCTCAATGCCCGGCTCTTTCCGCACATTTAAGTTGCCGTCCGCCTGTGCTACGCCAAGATTGGCATAGCCAAAGGTTTCCGCCTGTCCCGCTGCGGTTGTGACGGCATCTGTCTCCGCCACATCTGCGTCGAGGACCAGTCCCGACGCTTCGGAAAGATACACGCCCACTGTTTCTGATACGCCAGAGGCCAGGCTGGCGTCCGCGCTTTCTATCAAGCCGATCTGTTCCGCTAACTCCGCTGAGGCCCCAGCCGTCAGGGAAGAGCTTTCTGCCGCCGCCCCGTCTGCTCCGTCCGCCTCAGCCGTGCTGCCGCTCTGTATGTATGCTGTGGAAAATACAAGGATTCCTGCCATCAGGACGCCTGTCATTCTTGCGATTCTTGCTTTCATAAATCCTCCTGTCAGCCGCTTTAAAACTTCCTGCCTTTCTGAGTATAGCAAGCATATTTTACGGTGTCAATATTTTTTTGTAATATTTGTGTAATAAATGTAACAGTTCAGCGCCGCCATTCGCAATCCCGCACTGCGTGCTTCAAAGCTTGCAAAAAGCAAGTTTCTTGCTTTGCAAGCGGATTGCTCATAAGATGGCGTCCCGCTCATAAGCATTCTTGCGTACTCCTTCATGCAAGCATGATTCGCCCGCAAGCCTGCTTATGGCTGAACTGTTACT
>CAZAMD010000043.1:0-18230 GCA_964486485.1 uncultured Roseburia sp.
GCCGCCGCGGGGACGCTCTGAAAAGAGGGAGGCTAAAGGCTCAGATGATATGTTTCCATCCAGTAATTGATCTGGATAAAATAGGCAAGCAGCTGCGGCCCTGCCATCAGCTGTCCGAACCATGGCCGTCCGTACTGCTTGGGCGCCTCCATGAATTGGCGTGTTTTTTTGACGTCCAGTATGGGTCGGATGGGCGCGTTGGGATCCGAGAGGATTTTTTCCATGCCTTCGATCAAAAGCTTTTCATAGCCGGGATGATACGTTTTCGGATAGGGGCTTTTTTTCCGGTGCAGAAGAGCTTCCGGCAGCAGATCGGCACAGGCGTCCCGCAGCAGTGTTTTCTCCACGCCGTTTTGAAATTTCATCTCCCATGGAACGTTGAACACATATTCTATGATGCGGTGGTCGGCGAAGGGCACCCTGGCTTCTAAGCCGGAGTACATGCTGGCGCGGTCCATACGGTCGAGGAGAGTCTGCATAAACCATTTGATGTTCAGATAGAAGACGGAGCGGCGCTTCGCCTCCTCCGGGGAATCCTCCTCAAGGCGGGGAACATTTGCCAGCGTTTCCTGATAGCGCGCATAGGAGTATTCTTTCAGGTCGAGGCCGCGGCAGAAATCCTCCGACAGGAACAGCGTCCGGGCGCTGATATCGTCAGACCAGGGAAATCCGTCCCTGTTTAACAGCTCCGGCCGGTAGAACCAGGGATAACCGCCGAAGATCTCATCGGCGCATTCGCCCGTCAAAGCTACCTTGTTGTGTTCCGCCACCAGGGAGCAGAAGTAGAGAAGCGAGGCGTCCACATCTGTCATGCCGGGCAGATCCTTCGCGTCCACCGCGGCGAACAGCATTTCATAGAGAGTCTTCTGGCCGCACTCTAAGTATGTGTGGTTGGTGTGATAAACCTCTAACATCCGGTTGACATAGGGCAGATCCCGCTCCGGCTGAAAGGGATTGGACTGGAAATAGATATCATTTTCCGTGAAATCAAAGGAGAAGGTATTTAAGGTTTCTTTGTGTTCCCGCATATAGTTTGAGGCTATTGCCGTCACAATGCTGGAATCGATTCCGCCGGAGAGGAAAGTACAGACGGGGACGTCGGAAACCATCTGGCGGGTAATGGCGTCCCGCACCAGCGTTTTTGTCTGTTCCACCGTGTCAGAATAACTGTCGGTATGTTTCCGGCTGGGAATATCCCAGTACATCCAGTCGCTGAGTTCTCCCTTGGCAAAAGACAGGCAATGTCCGGGGAGAACTTCTTTCATATCGGTAAAGACGCCATTTCCCGAAGTGCGGGCTGGGCCAATGGCAAGAATTTCCCGCATACTGTTCTCATCTATGGAGGGCGTAAAGCCGGGATAGACAAACAGCGCCTTTGGCTCGGAACCAAACAGCAGCGTTTCATCGCGGACCGTATAAAACAGCGGTTTTACGCCCGCCCTGTCACGGTATAAAAGAAGCTCTTCCTTCGCGCCGTCCCAGATGGCGATGGAGAAAATGCCGTTTAGGAGGGAGACAAATTCTTTCCCGTAGTGCATATAGGCATAGAGGATGACCTCTGTGTCCGAGGTGGTATCAAAACGATAGCCGGCTGCCTGAAGGGCGGGGGTAAGCTCTTGCGTATTATAGATCTCACCGTTATAGGCGATGGCATATTCCCCGTCGGGGGAACGGCGCACCATGGGCTGTGTTCCTTTTACAATGTCTCGGATGGAAAGCCTTGCGTGGGACAATCCGACATGCTCCCGCAGATAAGTGCCGGAGGCGTCGTCGCCACGGTGAAAGAGCCGCTGATGCATGTTTTTTAAAATTTCTTCCCAGTAGGGCTTTTTTTCTAAATAACGTTGATTGGGGTTGGAAAATCCAGCAATTCCACACATAAAAATCTCCATTTCGGGTTTCTGCTGAAACAGGGGCAGAACTATTCGCATTTAGTATATGCGGGGCGGGGAAAAAATATGAGGAGCCGCAGAGGCCGCGAAAATAAAAATACCTGGCAAAGGGCGCATGATTTCCCGCGCATCGGTGAAACTATGACTTGACGGCAGCCTGGCGCGCTGCCGTTAGCCGGAGTGCCATTTTTTTATTTACAAAGAAAAATGATGATGTTAGAATATCACTAGATATTTTCAGAGCATTGCCGAAGAAGAACGTTTTAGGGGGAGGGAAGCCAGTGGCAAACGTATTTCAGGCCTTATATGAACAGATCTATCCTCTGAGGGGCAGGGCGCTGCCAAGGCAGGATGGGACAGGCGCGCATATAAGGGAAAAGAGAAACCGCAGCCACCCGGAGCGGGAGGCAAAGGCGGGAGCAGGGACAGAGCCGCAAAGGGAGCGGGAGGCAGCGGCGGAGGAGAAATGGGAAGCCGTGCCGGAGGCCGGGGAAAAGCGCGGCGCGGGAGAGTCAGAATACACACAGGAGCAGGAGAGGGAACAGATGGACGTGGAGAAAGACGATTTACTGATCAGCCAGATCGATGAATTTCGCGAGAAAGCGAAGCAGCTTCAGGAACTCTTAGCGGCAAAGGAAACGAAAGCGCAGGAGCTGCAGTCCCTGCTGGACGAGCGGGCGGGCAAGGCGCAGGAGCTGCAGCAGATGCTAGAGGAGCATCAGGAGGAAGCGGACAGGATCGTGCTTGCGTTTGAGCGCAAGGTGGACGAGCTGACAGACAAAGTGACGGCTAAGATGTCGGAGATCGAGGAGAATATTTCAGAGCAGGTGGCGGAGGCAAAGCGGGCAAGCGAGAACCAGATCGCCGTCAACCGCCGCTTGAACGAGGAGCAGATGTCCGCCAGCAAAAAACTCAGCGAGGATCAGATCGCTGTCAGCAAGAAGCTGAGCGGGGAGCAGTTAGCGGCCGGCCGGCAGTTCTTAGAGGAGCAGGCCGCCGTCAATCAGAAGCTGAGCGAGGAGCAGACGGCGGAGGTCCGGGCGCTGCTGGAAAATGCCGCGCAGCAGGTGGATTCCATCAAAAAGGATCTTTCAGAAAAAGTACATACGGAAAATGTGAAATGTTACCGCAATATCCAGGACTTATTCAACGGCTTTCAGGCGAAAATAGAAAAAATGGAACAGATGGAGCAGGGAATGGGGAATGTAAAAAGGTATGTGAAATGCCTGACCTGGTTTTCTGCCCTGAATTTTGTCGTTCTCCTGGCATTTATCCTGTATTGCCTGGGAGTCCTCAATTTGTAGCGCCATGCATTGCCGGCTGTCCGGGAGAACACAGGATCTGCAGCGCCATGCATTGCCGGCTGTCCGGGAGAATACAGGATCTGCAGCGCCATGCATTGCCGGCCGTCCGGGAGAACACAGGATCTGCAGCGCCATGCATTGCCGGCTGTCCGGGAGAACACAGGAAAGAGGGATGGTATGAGTACAGAGAAAAAAAAGGTATGGGTTGTCGGGCACAAAAATCCGGACACGGATTCCATCTGTGCGGCTGTCTCCTATGCGTATCTGAAAAATCAGACAGATGCCGGAAAGACATATGTGCCAAAGCGGGCGGGTTCCATCAGCGAAGAGACAAGGTATGTCCTGGACTGTTTTCAGGTGCCCGAGCCGGAGCTTGTCACCTATGCGGGCGCGCAGCTTAAGGATATCAGCTACAGGAAGACCGCCGGCGTGAGCAGCCATATTTCCCTCAAGCGCGCGTGGGAATTCATGAAAAAGCTGGATGTAGTCACCCTGCCGGTCACCGATCCGCTTGGGAAGTTAGAGGGCATTATCGTCACGAAGGATATCGCCACCTCTTACATGGATGTCTTTGACAACCGCGTGCTGTCCAAAACCAGAACGCAGTACAAGGCCATTGCGGAGACCTTAGACGGCACGATCGTGGTGGGGAATGAACATGCTTATTTTCTGAACGGGAAAGTGGCAGTGGCGACCTCCAACTTAGAATATATGGCGGAGCACATGGAAAAGGACGATCTGGTGATCCTGGGAGACAGGGAAGATGCGCAGATACAGGCGATCCGGTCCGGGGCGAGCGGCATCATCATCAGCGGGGGGCTGGAAGTCAGCGAAGAGGTGCGCGCCCAGGCGGAGCGCTTCTCCTGCATCGTTATCACGACGCCTTTTGATACGTTTTCAGTGGCGAGGCTCATCAATCAGAGCATGTCCATCAGGCACTTCATGACCCGGGAAAATCTCGTGACCTTTGAGATCGAGGATGATGTGGACGAGGTCCGGGAGACGATGTCTAAGATCAGGCACCGGGATTTTCCGATTTTAAATGAGAACGGCGGCTACGTCGGGATGGTCTCCAGGCGGAATCTGCTGAGTATGCAGAAAAAACAGGTGATCTTGGTGGATCACAATGAGAAATCCCAGGCTGTGGACGGCATTGACGAGGCGGAGATCTTAGAGATCATCGACCATCACCGCCTGGGCAGCTTAGAGACGGTCTCTCCGGTCTTTTTCAGAAACCAGCCTCTGGGCTGTACCTCTACGATCATATACCAGATGTATCAGGAAAAAGGCGTAGAGGTCCCAAGGCAGATCGCGGGCCTGCTGCTGTCCGCCATTCTCTCGGATACGCTGATGTTCCGCTCGCCTACCTGCACTGCCGCCGATAAAGACGCGGGAGAGGCGTTGGCAGAAATTGCCGGAATGGAGATAGAAGCCCATGCAAAAAATATGTTCCAAGCGGGAAGCAATTTCAAAAATAAGACAACGGAAGAGATCTTTTACCAGGATTTTAAAATCTTCCACACCCATGACTGTGATTTCGGAGTGGCGCAGATCAGCGCGATGAGCCGTGAGGAGCTCGATAAAGTAGGGGAGCAGCTGCGGCCGTTTCTGTCGCGGGTTCTCAGCGAGAAAAAATTGGATATGGTATATATGCTGCTGACGGATATTCTCGAGGAATCTTCAAACGTCATCTTCTGCGGCGGAGAGGCGGGAAAAATCCTTGCCCGCGCGTTTCGGAAAGCGGAGCGGGAGACAGGCATTCTTTTAGAGGGCATCGTATCCCGGAAGAAACAGTTCCTGCCGCCGCTGATGAACGCTATGGCGGAGAGAGACTAGATCCAGGCGAAGAGGCTATAAAATGAGAAGGCTATAAAGCGAGCGTGCTATAAAATGAAATAAAATGAGGACGAGATATGAAGAATTTCAGCAATTATCATGATTACAGTACAAAGGAAGAACTGCATTTTGAGTCCAAAGCGGTACATGGGGCATTGGGCACAGAGCCATTGACCGGCGCGGTCACTATGCCGATCTTTCAGTCGGCTACTTTCCGCCATCCGGAGCTGGGAAAATCGACAGGCTTTGCCTACAGCCGCTTGGAAAATCCCACCAGACAGGAGTTAGAGCGCACCATGGCGATCTTAGAGGGAGGCATCAGAGGTTTTGCCTTTTCCAGCGGGCAGGCTGCCAATATGGCGGTATTCTCCCTGCTGAACCCCGGCGATCATGTCATTTTGTCAGATGACATTTACGGCGGCACGTTTCGGATCATCGGCGGCGTCTTCGGAAAGTACGGGATCGAGCACACCTATGCGGATATGTCGGAATTAGAGGAAGTAAAGGCAGCCATCCGGCCGAACACAAAGATGTTTTTTGTGGAGACGCCCACGAATCCCATGATGAAGGTGGCGGATATCCATGCCATCTCAGAGATCGCAAAAAGCGTGGGCGCCATGACGGTCGTGGACAATACCTTTCTGACGCCCTGCTTCCAGAAACCGCTGCAGTTAGGGGCAGACATCGTTACCCACAGCTCCACGAAGTATCTGAACGGCCACAACGATACGGTTTCCGGGATCGCGGTGGTAAAGGATAACGAGGAGATTGCGGAAAAGCTCCATCTCCATATCAAGTCCCACGGAAGCCAGCTCTCCCCCTTTGACAGCTATCTGGTGCTGCGCGGCATTAAGACGCTGCCGCTGCGCATGGAAAAGCACAGCGAGAACGCGAAAAAGGTGGCGGAGTGGCTGCTTGGCCATCCGAAAGTGAAAAAAGTCTATTATATAGGCTTTCCGGATCACAAGGACTATGCGGTGACCAAAAAGCAGACCACAGGCTTTGGAGGGATGCTCTCTTTTACCGTAGACAGCTTTGAGACGGTGCAAAAGATTTTGAAAAACGTGGACATGATCATGTTCGCGGAGAGCCTTGGCGGCACGGAGACGCTCATCACCTATCCGACCACCCAGACCCACGAGGACACGCCAAAGGACGTGAAAGAGCGGCTTGGGATCACGGACTGCTTTCTGCGGATGTCCGTGGGGATCGAGCATGCGGAGGATATCATCAGCGATTTAGCCCGGGCGATGGAGGGGTAGCGGAAGGCGTTCCGGCAGACCGGAAAATCGGCAAAAAGGAAAAAGAAAAGGAGGCTGACCCATATGAAATTTACAAAAATGCAGGCATATGGAAACGATTATGTTTACATTGATGCCATCCATCAGGAATTGGATCAAAACCTGAACGAGCTGGCGAAATTCCTCAGCAACAGGCGGATCGCCATCGGCTCTGACGGCATGGTGCTCATCTGCCCGTCCCAAAAGGGGGATTTCCGCATGAGGATGTTCAATGCCGACGGCAGCGAGGCGGAGATGTGCGGAAATGCGCTCCGCAGCGTGGGCAAGTATGTGTACGACCACAGGCTGACGGATAAAACGGAACTCGTCATTGAGACACTGGGCGGCATGCAGCATCTGACCCTGACCGTGACGGACGGACTGGTTTCCAATATCCGCGCCGATATCGGCGAGCCGAAGCTCTCCACGGACGTGATCCCGGTCCATACGCCGCTGGAAAAGTATATAGAGCAGCCGTTAAAGGTCCTCGACCGCACATTCTACGCCACGGCGGTGTCCTGGGGCAATCCCCACTGCGCGATATTCGTGGATTCCGTGGAGGGACTGGACGTGGAGAAATACGGAAAGGCCATCGAGCATATGACGTCCGTTTTTCCGAACAGGACAAATGTCTCTTTTATAGAAGCGGTCAGATGGGATTATCTGAAGATGAGAGAGTGGGAACGGGGCGCCGGGGAGACGACGGGGTGCGGGACGGGCTGCGCCACATCGGCAGTGGCGGGCAGCCTGACCGGGCGCTGCGGCAGGAAAGTGACCGTGGAGCAGACGGGAGGCCCGCTGCTCATTGAGTGGGATGAAAAGACGAACCATCTGTTTATGACAGGCCCTTCCCACACGGTGTTTGAGGCGGAGATCGATGTTTCCGGCATCGGATAGGAAAACGGCAGCGCAGGGGAACAACAGAAAATTCAGAAAAGTAAAGAATTTACGGAAATGAGGAAATGATGAAGTTAAGCAGGATTTGCCAGGAAGTCGGATATCAGTGTCTACAGGGCAGCATGGACGTCCCGGTGCGGGATATCGTGTACGATTCCAGAAAAATAGCAAAGGAGACGATGTTCGTCTGCATTGTGGGAGCGGTTACTGACGGACATCGCTATATCGGGGAGGCCGTTGAGAAGGGAGCGTCCGCGATCGTGGTGGAACGGGCGGAGGAAGCGCGGCGGATCCCTGAAACGATCACCGTACTGCAGGTGGAAAACGCGAGGATCGCCCTTGCGCTCATGTCGGCGGCGCTGTTTGACCACCCCGCAAGAAAGCTGATCACGATCGGCGTGACCGGAACGAAAGGAAAGACCACCACCACTTATATGATCAAGAAAGTGCTGGAAATGGCGGGAAAAAAGGTGGGACTCATAGGCACGATAGGAACGCTGATCGGCGGGGAAGAGATCCCGTCCAGAAACACGACTCCGGAATCCTATGAGCTGCACCGCCTGTTCGCCGCCATGGTGGAGGCGGGATGCGAGTACGCGGTGATGGAGGTTTCCTCTCAGGGACTGAAGTTGGACCGCACTGCGGGGATTGAGTTTGATTATGGCGTGTTTACGAATCTTTCTCCCGATCACATCGGTCCCAGGGAACACGCGTCCTTTGAAGAATATTTATACTGCAAAAGCCTGCTGTTCCGCCAGTGCAAAAAAGGCATCGTCAACGCGGACGACGAACACAGCGAAGAGGTCTTAAAAGGCCATGCCTGCGAAGTCTACAGCGTTTCCATGGAGGCGGGGGAATTTATGGGGAAAGCGCCGGATCTTATCGCCAGTGACATCAGATTCATCAAGGAGCACGGGAGATTGGGCATGGGCTTTCGCGTGTCCGGCTGCATGGAGTGTGAAGCGAGAGTGCGGATCCCGGGGAAATTTTCGGTATACAATGCCCTGGAGGCCATGCTGGTCTGCCATCTGGCGGGCATTGAAAACGCGGCAATCCTGGAGGGGCTTGAACAAGTCCAGGTAAAAGGAAGAGTGGAGATGCTTCCGGTGTCAAAGGATTATTACCTCATCATCGACTATGCCCACAATGAAGTCAGCACGAGAAGTGTTCTCACCACCTTGATGGAATACCACCCGAAGCGCCTCATCTGCGTCTATGGCGTGGGGGGAAACCGCTCGAAGCTCCGCAGGTACGGCATCGGGGAGATCACGGGAGAGATGGCGGATTTATGCGTGCTGACCAGCGATAATCCGAGAGAGGAAGAGGTCAGGGATATCAACAATGACATTAAGGTTGGTCTGGCAAAAAGCAACGGAGCCTATCTGGAGATTGACGACAGAAAGGAAGCGATTGCCTACTGCATCACCCACGCCGAGCCGGGAGACATGATCGTGCTTTTGGGCAAAGGCCATGAGGACTACCAGGAGATCAAAGGCGTGCTGCATCACTTTGATGAGCGGGAAGCAGTGGCGGAGATTTTAGATGAGATAAAAGAGGGAAAACGCTAAGGATGAAAGATATTCCGAATTATGACACATTTGTGAGAGTAGAACCTATTCATAAAGGCTGGTCAGGTGATAAGAAGTATTATGTAGAAACAAAAGACGGGGAGCGATTGTTGCTTCGTGTGTCAGATATTTCATCTTATGAGGCAAAACAGCTTGCGTTTGATAGGATGAAAAAAATGTCGGCTGCCGGGATAAAAATGTCTCTCCCGCTCTCTTTTGGCGTATGCGAAAATGGAAAAAGCGTGTATCTTCTCCTTTCGTGGTGTGATGGTGAAGAAGCAAAAGAGGCGCTTTATCATCTCAGCGAAGCCGAGCAATACGCATTTGGCCAGAAAGCGGCAGATATTTTGAAACAGATGGAAACCATCGATGAAAAGCCTGCATCTTTGGAATGGTCCAAAATTTATCAGGAGCGCGTGGCGCATTCTATCGGGCTTTACCGCAAGTGCGGATACGCCTTTGACGGTGACGATGTAATTATTTCTTACTTACAGACGAGGCAGCATTGTATCGGAGAACGTCCCACAGCATTGATGCATGAGGATTTCCAGACAGATAACATGGTAATCTCTCCTGATGGCGAATTATATATCATCGACTTCCAGATGTGCGGAGTGGCAGACCCATATCATGTCATGACCGGAGTGGGAGTAAGTGCGAGGTACAGCATTCCCTTTGCTATGGGACAGATGGACGGATATTTTGGCAAAACTGTACCGGAAGAATTTTGGGAAAAGTATACTTACTATATGCTTGCAGAAATGCTCTATGCCTTTACCGTGGGAGTGAAGATGGAGGAAGAAAGGGAAGAAACACTTCATATGTTTGACGACGAGGTGAACCGAATCAGATATCATGGCTCTCATATTCCGGCATGGTATCAAAAGAAATCCTGATAGCGCGAATTTCCGAAGCTTTCTTTTGTAAAAGTTTCATGCTGCGCGGGTATCTTGAGTTTGGCGCGGTAATTTTGTTCAAGCGGTATTTGGAGAGAAAAACAAGTGGAAAACAATTTGTCAGAGAGTGATATGAAAGAACTTGAAACATGTAATTATTTCCACAAATACATTGACAAATTTTTTTGATTTGGTAGAATACTAAGAAAGGAGAGTCCTGCCGTCAAGTGGACGTTCAAAAAGCGATAGCGTTGCTGCGGTGGCGCTGCATTCAAGGACTATGGCAAACATAGTCCTTGAAATACTTTATGGGAGAATTTTATGACACAGTTACCATTAGAAGTGTATCGGATAGACATGAAGTACATTAGAAACCTGCACAATATTGATGACAGAGTCTTTTCTGTGTCGCCGCAGGCAGGGAAAGACGAACGACCCTTTCTGGGCATAATTCTTATATGCAATGAACACAAATATTGCGTGCCGTTGTCAAAGCCTAAGAAAAAGCATGAAAAGATGCGTGATAAGATAGATTTCAAGAAAATTGTACATAATGGTTCGTTGATAGGAGTTTTAAATTTTAACCTTATGATACCTGTTGAAGATGCACAGGTACAGCGAATTGATACAAAAATCCGTAAACATGACAATATGGATACAAGAAGGAAAAAGGAACTTCTTATCAAAGAATTGGATTGGTGCAATGGACATATCAGTGAGTTGGCTAACACTGCAAATGTTCTTTACAGAAAATATGTTTCAGGGGAAGAATTTGCTGCTAAAAAGCAGTGCTTGGATTTTAAGAGAATGGAATTAGAATGTGCTAAATATAATTCAAAAATAAAGAGAGGCACGGAAAGTCCTGCTTTGAGTGATATGAAAGGACTTGAATCCGAGATCATGCAGATGTCATGATCAGAGAAATCATTTAATAATCGGATAAGATTGCGTCTGTAAGACGCATTGATAAAGGCGCATGGAAACAGTAAGATGTAACCCATGCGCTTTTTTTGCTTAAAAAGAAAAATGATGAATACATATCTGACAAGCTGCAACCGAAGTGTCTGAACAGTTACTTTTCCCTGTTCGCAAGCCGAGAAAAGGATTGACGATGCTTGAAATATCGCGTATTATCTAAGCTGATTACATAAGGAATGATATTTGTATGGAGGATAAGATGTTGAATCAGTTTTCGAGAACGGAATTGCTTTTGGGAAGAGAGGCCATGGAACGCTTAAAGAACGCCAGGGTAGCTGTTTTTGGCGTCGGCGGCGTGGGAGGCTATACAGTGGAAGCGTTAGCAAGAAGCGGCGTGGGATCCTTCGATCTCATCGATGATGATAAAGTATGCCTGACCAATATCAACCGGCAGATCATTGCCACCAGAAAAACCGTGGGACAGTATAAGGTGGATGTGATGAAAGAGAGGATTTTAGACGTCAATCCCCAGGCAGCCGTACATACCCGGAAATGTTTTTTTCTGCCGGAAAACAGTGACGCCTTTGATTTTACACAATATTCCTATGTGGTGGACGCGGTGGACACCGTGACAGCAAAGCTCGCGCTGGTGATGAAAGCGAAAGAGGCGGGCGTTCCCATCATCAGCAGCATGGGAGCCGGAAATAAACTGGATCCGGCGGGATTTGAAGTGGCGGATATCTATCAGACCTCTGTCTGCCCCTTGGCAAAGGTGATGCGCCGGGAGTTAAAGAAACGGAATGTGAAGCATTTGAAGGTCGTTTATTCTAAGGAAAAACCCATTGCTCCACTAGAAGATATGGCGGTCAGCTGCAGGGAACATTGTATCTGTCCCCCCGGAGCGGAACGAAAATGCACGCAGCGGAGAGCCATTCCCGGCTCGGTTGCCTTTGTGCCGTCGGTGGCGGGACTGATCATCGCAGGAGAAGTAGTAAAAGATCTGATTTCGGATGCTGCAGGGAAAGGAAATCGTTCATGAGCGGAAGAATTACGGTAGAAGCATTAGAAAGCAAAGGCCTGGGAGAGCTGCAGATCATAGATATCCGCAAAGAGGAGGATTTTGCCAGAGGCGCCATAGAGGGCGCCGTCCACATTCCTTTCGGGCAGCTTAAGGCAGGACAGTTTGAGGGGTTAGACCCCCAAAAGGAAATCTGCGTTTACTGCCATGTGGGAGACACCAGCCGGGAGGCGGCGGAGCTTTTAGAAGAGGCAGGCTATCCGGCGGTGGATTTAGAGGGAGGATACCGCTCCTATCTGCGGTATCATCTGGCAAGGATGACGGCCTCTGAGAATTGGCGCAGGGAATGCTGTGAAAAAATTGAAAAAAGCCTGAGGAAGCGTTTTCGGAAAACTATCTGGAGCCGTTTTACCAAAGCGCTGAATGACTATGAGCTGATACAGGATGGAGATAAAATCGCGGTGTGCATATCCGGCGGAAAGGATTCCATGCTGCTCGCCAAACTGTTTCAGGAACTGTACCGTCACGGAAAAAGAAACTTTGCATTGGAATTTCTCTGCATGAATCCGGGATACAACGCGGAAAACTGGAATATCATACAGGAAAACGCAAAACTTTTGGATATCCCGTTGACCGTATTTGAGACAGACATTTTTGATTCTGTGGCGGAGGTGGAGAAAAATCCCTGTTATCTGTGCGCGAGAATGCGCAGAGGACATCTCTATTCCAAGGCACAGGAGCTTGGCTGCAACAAAATCGCGCTGGGACATCATTTTGATGATGTGATCGAAACTACTTTGATGGGGATGCTCTACAGCGGAAAGATTGAAACTATGATGCCAAAGCTTCACAGTCAGAATTTCGCGGGCATGGAGCTCATCCGTCCGCTGTATCTGGTAAAAGAGGAGGAGATCAAGGCATGGCGGGATAGCAACGGACTGCAGTTTATCCAGTGCGCCTGCCGGTTTACGGAACATTGCGCCAGCTGCGGGGGAGAGAGAGGCTCAAAACGGGAAGAGATGAAAGAGCTGGTGACGCAATTCCGGGGGATGAGCGAATTTATCGACAAAAATATTTTTAACAGCGTTCATCATGTGAATTTAGACACAATCATAGGTTATAAAAAAGACGGAGTCTATCACAGCTTTTTAGAGGAATATCATGCAGAAAGCCGGCCGTTCAGCCATGACCGGTAGCGGATCTGCCATGCCCGCATGAGAGGGGCGGCTGCCCCGCCGATCAGTTTGTGAAAAAAACATCTTGACAATTGCGTCATATAATATTATAGTAATCCTATTGAAAAAGTAGGAATACAAAACAATGGATGGAGGAAGTTATGGATTTTGGATTTATCAGGGAAAATATTCCGTTGTATGTGGAGGCGGCGCTGCTGACTCTCCGCATCGCATGGATCGGAATATTACTTTCCGGCATGATAGGATTTCTCTGTTGTGTCATTCGGGTGATGCGTATTCCGGTATTAAAGCAGGCGGCTGCTGTGTATATTGAGTTATCCAGAAATACGCCTCTTTTAGTACAGCTTTTTTTTCTTTATTTCGGTCTTCCCCGCGTGGGCGTCGTGTTAAGCTCTGAGGCCTGCGCCATCATCGGTCTTGCTTTCCTGGGCGGCAGCTACATGGCGGAAGCGTTCCGCTCCGGGATAGATGCGGTGTCGAAGATCCAGATAGAATCCGGAATGAGTCTCGGGATGAAGCCGATGCAGGTCTTTTTGTATATCATGCTGCCTCAGGCAGTCACGACTTCCGTTCCGGTATTTTGTGCCAACATTATCTTTCTGATCAAGGAGACGTCGGTATTTTCCGCCGTGGCGCTGGCGGATCTGGTATTTGTGGCCAAGGATCTGATCGGAATTTCCTATCGGACGGACGAAGCGCTTCTGATGCTAGTGATCGCTTATCTGATCCTGCTTCTTCCGATTTCCGTGATCTGTTCGCTGATAGAAAGGAGGGTGCGCTATGCAGAGTTTGGGAATACAGGTGCTGTTTCAGGGGACTAATTTTTGGCGGCTTTTGCAGGGACTGTGGGTTTCCTTAAAGATCGCGGTTATTTCCATGGCGTTCTCCATCCTGTTCGGCATTTTCCTCGGGATCATTATGAACAGCAAAAAGAAATGGGTGAAGGCGCTCTGTCGCATCTATTTAGAGACGGTAAGGATCATGCCCCAGCTGGTACTGCTGTTTCTGGTGTACTTTGGAGCCGCTAAGCATTTGGGCATGAATCTTTCGGGAGAGCTGTCCGCCGTTATCGTATTTACATTCTGGGGAGCGGCGGAGATGGGAGATCTGGTGCGGAGCGCGCTGATTTCCATTCCAAAGCATCAGTACGAATCGGGGTATGCCCTGGGGCTGACGGAAAAGCAGGTCTTTTTCCGCATTATCATTCCCCAGACCATCAGGCGCCTCGTCCCCTCTGTCATGAATCTTCTGACCAGAATGATCAAGACCACCTCACTGGTAGTCCTCATCGGCGTGGTGGAAGTAGTGAAGGTAGGGAAACAGATCATTGACGCCTCAAGATTTACAGCTCCCTCGGCGGCTTTTTGGGTGTATGGCATGATATTTCTCTTATATTTCGCGGTCTGCTTCCCCTTTTCGAGGGCAGCCGCGGTATTAGAACGAAAGTTGAGGAATTAGACATTGAAAGAGAGCAGTATTTTACAGATCAATCATTTAAAAAAGTCTTATGAAGACGGTCCTGACGTTTTAAGGGATGTATCATTTTCTATGAAAAAAGGGGAAGTTGTGGTGATTTTGGGTCCCTCCGGCTGTGGGAAAAGCACCTTTTTAAGATGCTTAAATCTGCTGGAGCCTGTAAATGAGGGAGAAATCCTGTTAAACGGAAAGAATATCTTAAAAAACCGTAAGGAAGCCTGTGAGGTGCGCCAGAAAATCGGGATGGTGTTCCAAAGCTACGAGCTGTTTCCCCATATGACGATTTTGGAAAATATCGTGCTAGCTCCCTGCTTAGTGCAAAAAAGGGAGAAAGCCCAGGTGGCGTCAGAGGCGGAACAGCTGTTAGAGAGGGTAGGGCTGTTAGAAAAAAGAGACGCTTACCCCAGACAATTATCCGGCGGGCAAAAACAGCGCGTAGCCATTGTGCGCTCCCTGATCATGCATCCGGAATTATTGCTTTTAGACGAGATTACGGCCGCCTTAGACCCGGAGATGGTGCGGGAGGTTTTACAGGTCGTGTTAGAGCTGGCGAGAGACGGCATGACCATGCTGATCGTTACCCATGAGATGGAATTTGCCAGGGCGGTTGCCGATAGGGTTGTTTTCATGGATGACGGCTGTATCGTGGAAGAAAGCTCGCCGGAGGAGTTTTTTCAATATCCGAAGAGTGAGCGGGCAAAGCAGTTTCTAAATATGTTTCATTATGAAGCGTTAGAAATATAAAATGAGTGGAGGAAAGACCGCCTGATGGCGGCAGAAAGGGAGGAAATTATGAAAAAAAGAGTATTATCCGTATTGGCAGCAGGACTTTTGGCAGCAGGGCTTCTCGCAGGCTGCGGAGGCGCATCAGAAACGGCAGGCGGCGGAGATGCCGCTAACGCGCAAGCGAGGACCTTAGAGGAGATCAAGGAGGATGGCACGGTTAAGATCGGCGTATTCAGTGACAAAAATCCTTTTGGGTATGTGGATGAAAACGGCGAGGTGCAGGGATATGACGTGTATTTTGCAAAGCGGATCGCAAAGGATTTGTTGGGAAGCGAAGACGCGGTGGAATTTGTCTATGTGGAGGCGGCCAGCAGGGTGGAGTACTTACAGTCCGCGAAGGTGGATATTATTTTAGCAAACTTTACGGTGACGGACGAACGCGCGGAGAAAGTGGATTTCGCGCTGCCGTACATGAAAGTAGCGTTAGGCATCGTATCGCCGGAGAATGCCCTGATCACGGACGCGGAGCAGTTAAACGGCAAGACGCTCATCGTGGTAAAAGGAACGACGGCAGAGACATATTTTACCGAGAATTATCCCGACATAAAACTGTTAAAATTTGATGAGTACCAGGAAGCTTACGGCGCGTTAGCGGACGGAAGAGGGGATGCATTCTCTACGGATAACACCGAGGTACTGGCATGGGCAAAACAGAATCCGGGCTTTGCGGTGGGCGTGGATTCCCTGGGCAACACAGATACTATCGCTCCCGCCGTGCAGAAAGGCAACACGGAGCTGTTAAACTGGCTCAATGAGGAGATCGAGAGCCTTGGGGAAGAGCAGTTCTTCCATGCGGATTTTGAAGAAACCTTAAAGCCGGTGTATGGTGAGGAAGTGGATCCGGAAAGCCTCGTGGTAGAGGGCGGAAAGCTGTAAAAACAGAAGAAAAAAACAGAAATAAAAAACAGAAGAATAAGAAACAGGAAAAAAGACAATTTCCCCCTCTGCCGGAGCTTTGTCGCCCGGCAGAGGGGGATAATTGTTTAAATGTTTGAGCAGCTTCACGTTTCAAACCTGTATTCAAGGAAAATCAATTGCGTTTTTGTTTGATATGGCTTAAAGTTATCAGAAAAACGCATCCCGCTATGCCTATCGTACAAAGCACATATCCAAAATGCGATTTTCAGCCCTAGCCTGTCTTTCAAGCGCGTTTTAAAAAACAGTAGCGCGACAGCTAAAGCGCCTGCCACTCCATAGCCTAAATCGGTCCAATGACTTGCACTTGCATTGATAAAAGCCAGCGGCAGCTTAATATAATAAAACAGTTCATAAAATAGCCCGACATTATATCCATGTCCAATTCTGTTATTGCTCAAAACCACACGGGCGGATGGTAAAAAAATCGGTGCTGCAATCATTACAGCCAATATATAATACACCAAAAATTTCAATAGCATTTTAAAGGTATGTAGAATACGAATCTGCTCTTTATCATGCTCAAAATACCTGATTACACCATATAGAAACATAAATATAGAAAAAGTAAAAATTGTCAATAGCTGCTATAGCACAGGAGAATATAAACAGCAGAGGTTTTTGTTCCTCATAGATTTTGTCAATTCCAAGAAAAATAAGCGGCATGTAAATCAAAGGCATTATAAAATAAGAATGCCCTGAAGTTGCTTCAACAGTGTAGAATGAAAATACATAAATCATAGCACCCGGAAGTATCTGTGAAATATGATACTTATGATACAAACAATACCAGCAAAATACTATGTCGGCAAAATAAAGCCTTGCAACCACAAGTAAATTGTATAGGGTTTCTGTTTTCTCCGGTGTGAAAAAAACGGATAAAATCGTAAAAGGTTCACCCAGCACCTCATAATTCAGTGAAGTAGGCACATTTCTGCCCAGACCTATACTTAAATCAAATTCAGGTATGCTGTATGTATGCTTAACAAAAAAATTAGATAGGATTTCCCTAAGCCATCTGCCGTAATATGCCAGATTATTATAGTGCTGCGTCAGCGAATCATTCCCTAGCGCAATAAAAGATTTACCATAGAATAGAAAAAGCGAATACATAATGAAAGCTATCATAAAAAATGTGACTGAATATTTTAAGAACCATTTTGAGTCTTTGTTTTTTCTCATCATTATTCCTCTCATTCTGCCGCCGTCAGGCGGTCTTTTCACCCATTTTTCTCAGATGATGTAATTTGCTGCATAATTTCCTAGTATGCAAAAAGTTTTGCATAAAAATAGAGCTGTGTCAATGCTTTTGGATAAAATCCAGTTTGATCATCCAACTGCGGAAGAGAGAGCAAAAAAACAAAAAACGGATAGATTCACAGGGTGTTTTGTTATATAATCGGACTGAGTAGATTTTGCTGCTTGGCCTGGTTATACAGAGACACCAATGTTGAAGTGGAGGAGGGTATAAAGAATGGAGAAAATCAGTATTTCACCGGATTGGGTATTTAGTCCACAGCCTATGTATATTATAGGAACCAAAAATAAAAATGGAACACCGGATTTTTGTATTATTACTTGGCTTGGATTTTCATTTGATAATGGTCCTCATCTTATGATGACGGTTGGAGGGAGTAAACAAACAAAGAGCAATATTCTTCGGGAAAAAAAGTTTTCAGCAAATCTGATAACGGAAGATAATCTTTGGATCGCAGATTATTTTGGGAATACTTGTGGAGCGGAGGGAGAGAAAAAAGCTGTTTCTTATACTTACCAATGGGGAAGGATTGTCGATGTGCCGATACTTGATGAATGTCATTGGACATATGAATGTGAAGTCACAAAGGTAATAGAATTAGGTGGTGCGCATTTGTTTCTGGGGTCAATTAAAAATATACAGATTGATAAAAAGTATGAAAATATGGATATGAAGAAAATTGATCTAACTCAAATAAGACCAGTAATTTATGCTCCATATAACTATTTTTCGATAGAAAAAAAATTAGGCGAAATGGGGGATTGGAAGAAGCATTTCATAAGTGGAAATGAGCGTTAAAAAATATTTCAAATATTTTACGAAGTGCGAGTTTTTTTCATCAATTTGATACGGATTGGATAACAGAAATTAGAAGTTTTTCAAATTAAAGGAGATTGTTATTATGGATAAAAGACAAGAATTATTGAAAAAGTTGTACCTATTAGTGCAAGAAATTAATGAAGCCAAGAAAGTAGTAGATGATGAAAAAAG